>JASEGF010000049.1 GCA_030017935.1 Bacteroidales bacterium
AGAGAGATCTGCCTCCATACTTTTTATAAAAGCTTCTATATGCTCATGCTTGATATTAAATTTTCTCACTGTATCTACAAATGAAAGAATAATAGGATTAGTATGAATATTATTATTTATAGCATAATATAAATCTTCCTTCAAATCATCTAGCAGATATTGCTGATTGTAACCAGCAAAACTATCCACAATCTCATCACATAACCTAACAAATCCATAAATAGCATATATAGCCTTTCTCTTTTCACTATCTAATAAAGATGTAGCTAGTGAAAATGAGGTACTATAATTTTTAGTAATTAATTTAGAAATCTCATAACTATTTTTTATGAAAAAATTTATATCCATTAAATATTTAATAAACCTTTAATACAAAATTATATTTAATCTATTTATATAAATAAAAAAATGATATTTATTAATAAAAATTTAATATTAATACACAAATATGTATATAAAAAAAGATTTAATACTCATTATAATATCTATATGCGTTTAAAAAATATAATAATATAATTTATATAATACTCTAACATTATTTTTATGAATTTTTATTTCTCATATCATTTCTGCAAAGACACCATCTTCGCATTTGAAAGTTTTCTGTGGATAAGACTGTATAGATAATAAATCGTGTGTAGCCATTATAATAGCTCGATTATTATTTTTTAATTTTATCAAAATATCCAATATATCTTTTGATGATGCTAAATCTAGGTTGCCAGTAGGTTCATCAGCTAAAATTAGTTCCGGATCATTTAATAAGGCTCGAGCGATAACTAGTTTTTGCTGTTCACCACCAGATAATTGATGAGGCATTTTTTTTCTTACATCTCGCAGACCTACCATATCTAAAACTTCGTCTATTTTATCATTAATTAAATTTTTATCTTTCCATCCAGTAGCTTTTAGCACAAATTCTAGGTTTTTTTCTACATTTCTATCTATTAATAATTGAAAATCTTGAAAAATAATACCTATTTTTCTACGTAATTCTTGGATTTGTTTTGGTTTTATGTTTTTTAAATCATAACCAAGTACTATTCCTTTGTCTCCATTAAAGGGTTGATCTGCATATAATGTTTTTAATAATGAAGATTTTCCACTTCCTGTTTTTCCTATCAAATAGATAAAATCTCCTTTTTTCAATGTAAGAGTTACACCTTGTAAAACTATTCTATCCTGTATATTGATATTAGTATTTACAAGTTCTACTAACACATCTGAATTAATATTTTCAATAATTTTATTTTCTTTTTTCATATCACATTTAATTTATCATGTAAATATTTTCTTATATTATCAACAGGAATACGATCTTGGAGCATACTATCTCTTTCTCTTATTGTTACAGTATTATCTTCTAGGGTTTGTCCATCCACTGTAACGCAATATGGTGTACCGATAGCGTCCTGTCTGCGATAACGTCTTCCTATGCTGTCCTTTTCATCATATTGGCAAAGATAATATTTTTTAAGATCATTAAAAATATTCAGAGCATAATCATTCATGCCATCTTTTTTAACTAATGGTAGAATAGCTACTTTGATAGGTGCTAAAAAATCTGGTATTTTTAGCACTACTCTAGTACTGCCATCACTCAATGTCTCTTCGGTATAACCATTGGATAGTACAGATAAAATTGTTCTATCTAAACCAATAGATGTTTCTACAACATATGGAATATATGAATCTTGAATATCAGGATCGAAATACAACATTTTTTTACCACTAAACTCTTGATGTCTCTTAAGGTCATAATCTGTACGTGAGTGAATGCCTTCTAGCTCTTTAAATCCAAATGGAAAATCATATTCTATATCTACAGCTGCATTAGCATAATGAGCTAATTTTTCGTGCTCATGCCATCGATATTTTTCTTTTGGTATGCCCAATGATAGATGCCATTGCATTCTTTGCTCTTTCCAATATTCGAACCACTCTTTTTCTGTGCCTGGTTTCACAAAATATTGCATTTCCATTTGTTCGAATTCCCTCATTCTAAAAATAAATTGTCTAGCAACAATTTCATTTCTAAACGCTTTGCCAATTTGAGCTATACCAAAAGGCAATTTTTGTCTAGAAGTTTTTAAAATATTTAAATAATTCACATAAATACCTTGAGCAGTTTCTGGTCTTAAATAAATCGTCATCGTATCCTCTGCAGTACTACCCAGCTGAGTGCTAAACATTAAATTAAATTGTCTAACATCTGTCCAGTTACTCGTTCCACTAACAGGGCAAACAATTTTTAATTCTTCTATTAATTTTTTTAATCCAGCCAAATTGTTTTCTTCTAACAATTTTACTAATTTATCAGTAATTATTTTAGCTTCATCTATATATTTTTTCACTTTTTCATTAGTATCTCTAAATAATTTTTCATCAAAATTATCACCGAAACGTTTTTTAGCTTTTTCTACTTCTTTTTCGGCTTTTTCATAAAGTTTATCGATATAATCTTCTACTAATTGATCGGCTTTGTATCTGATTTTGCTATCTTTATTGTCTATTAATGGATCATTGAATGCATCTACATGTCCACTAGCTTTCCATACTTTAGGATGCATCAATATAGCAGCATCTATTCCGACAATATTTTCGTGATACTGAACCATGCTTCTCCACCAATATTGCTTTATATTATTTTTAAGCTCTACGCCGTATTGTCCATAATCATATACAGCAGATAACCCGTCATAAATTTCTGAAGATGGGAATATGAAACCATATTCTTTGCAATGTGATACAAGTTTTTTGAATAGTTCATTATCTTGAGCCATAATATTTATTTTTTGCAAATTTCGTAGTTTTTTATTTATTAGCAATATTATTTATGAAATAGCTCTAAAATAATAAGTCAATAAAGATTAAGGAACTAATAAATATTGCTGGGTAGTATTGCAAATAATAAATTTTAATATAACGGGTGAGCTAATATTTAGTGGGATGGATATATCAGTAAAATTATTAATATCATAATTGTATAAAATTTTACCATCTATTGAGTAAATAAAAAATGATTTATAATTATCACAATTTTCATTAATATGAATTGATAAAGTTTGTGAACTTCTATCATAATTGTATTCTAACCCTTTATCAATATTATAATAAATAGCATCGGTAGCTACTAGTGTTTGAGTACCATCATAATCGACCTCTTCTAAATAATAAGTATTCCATCCATTTACAGGATTGTAATCTGTTTCTATATATTCTTGTAGTTGATTACTATTACCAAAAGCAGGAATATTTAAAATCGCATTTTGTGAATTTTTATTATAATTATTACGATAAATAGAAAAGTGAGACACATTCTGTTCAGTAGCTGTAGCCCATTTTAATTTAATTTGTTGATTTTCCATGTATGCATCGAAATATAATAAATTTATTGGTAAAGGACCAGTACCTTTAGCAATAGCAAAATCAGACATTGATGTAAGATTAGTTCGTTTAGCTCTTACCCAATTTGTACCATTTAGGTCTGTCCCCATAGCTTGATCTGAATTATTATGTACCCCTGTTAAAGACCAATTTGCAGATGAATTTTCTCTTTTCACAATTGTATGAGCAGCAGCGAAAGATCCTTGATTTGTATGACCACGTGATGTTATAGTAATATCATAATCTATTGTTGTAGCACCTTGTTGCTCTATTGTCCAATATCCATAATTTAATAATTCAGTTAATAGTGTTCCATTAACATAAAGTCCTAATCCTGATATATCTATAGGAGATATTTGAGTATTAAATTTAGCACTTATATAATTTATACTAGGTGCATTATTCAAATTAATATTAGCAAGCTCATAATATGAAGTAGTACCTAATGGTAAATCGTAACTACCTGTAGAAACAACATTAAGTTTGATTTTATTAGCAATGTAACTGTTTATACTATATGAACTGATAGCATTGGAAGCAGAATTTTCTAATATTACAAATGAATTATTATTTTGATTATTAATAATCCCTTTTGTTAAAGCTAGTTGGTTTGTAACTATCAATGAACTATTGTCGTCAGCAAGAAAGAGATTAGCTGATGTTGTATTTTTATCTATTTCTACATTATAAAATTTTGCAGTAACATCATCATCAATAGATAAAGTACCATTTTCAGAACCTTTAAAAATAACAAAGCCTTGTGATAATGAAAAAGATGTATTAATATTCATATTTCTATATACCCATAATTTGGAATTTGAACTAGAAAAAGTGAAGGTTCTTGTGGAATCAATGGTGATATCGCGACAGTATGCAGCATGATATAATATAGGAGTAGTAGGAGGAGCTGGGATAATAACTTCATTTGTAACACCATTTACAGGTATTATCACATTGGCAAGAGTATCAGGAACTTTAAGATTTTGCCAGTTTCCACAATCAAACCAATTATTATTTTTCTCTCCTGTCCATACATATGTGCCACTAGCACTTGTCGAAATGCCATAACTTTCTTGATAGTGACGATTGTCAGCATAATAATTAGTACAATTACTAAATGAAGTCCAATTAGCTGGATTATTTATTCTGCGTATCCAATCAATTTTAGAAGCAGTGTCAGTAGATCCAGTGTAAATAATAAAATCAGTGGCTACTCCTGGCATCATAGACATACACTCCAAACCCATTACTAGTCCCGATTCTTGAGTACTATTACCAAATGAGGTCCAAGAATCATTTGTATTAAAAGCAAACAAATAATGTCCTGGTGTATATGTAGCATCATGTGCATTAATTGCTGATCCTTTATACCACGTACCACCTTGTAGAAAGTAAATTTGATCGCCATTACTATTTAAAACCACAGAAGTACCTGCCCAACCTATATTAGTCATAGACCAATTATTATCTGGATAAACGCCTTCGAAGTATGGTGAATTATTTTTTAATCTAATAGTAATCACTGTACCAGCGGGAATCGTTCCTCCTGTACGTTTTATTAAATATGTACCTTCAGAAGTACCCCATTTATTAGTATCAACACGCTCGTACCCATTATCAGTTATTATAAATTCATCATTTGTACTAATATTTTTAAAGCACATAAAACTAATCTCATCATCTCCACTACTATATCCACTCTGACATGAAGCTATATTACTACATAAAGATAAAACTACAAAATCGCCATCCTCAAATTGTGTAACTAAATAAATATTAAAAGCATTGCTAGTATCTCTTGTTAAGCCAGTTGCAAAAGCTATAAGCACTATGCCAGTATCTGTAGCACTATGAATAATACTATCAAAACTTGCTTGCCCATCACTAGCAGCTACAGTTATTGTATCATCTGTCAATGTTCCAGTACTAATGATATTTATATTTCCATTAAATGATGCGTCAATATTACCACATTCATCTACTGCTGACACTATAACTGCTGGTGTCATTACTTCGTTTACTTGTGTATTAGTGGGTTGTTGTGTGAATAATAACCTTGTTGCTGTTACTTGAATCTCATTTCGTGGTGATACAGACGAACTAGTTGCAGTAGAGAAATTAGCCATTTGTGAGCTTGTACTAGATGATTGTGTTGATACATCTGCAGCACTAATACTGAACCTGAAATAATCGCCTTCTTCATTCCCAGTACCTAATGGACAACTTAGTGTAAGTCTTACTGTTATTGTCTTTTCAGTATTATCTGAAACTGAAATACTTAATCCCGTAAAATTAGCATAAGTAGATGTGAGATTAGCACTACCATTCTGCAAAGAGCCTACATTTGTACTACCATCAAATAAATCAATAGATTTAATAGCAGTACTCCAGTTTAAATTGGCACTGTTTTCATTTGTTATTTTTATTCCTGTAACTATTGTAGGTAGATTATCTGCATCATTTAAGTCTGAGCCTCCATCACGAATTTTAAACTGCCATACTTGAGTACCTTGTGTAGATGTCAGAGGCCCTGCAGTATTAATATTTGATGGTACATAAGTGGCTTCTGAACTAGATATTGCTACAATATCAGAATAGCCTATTACACTAGATTTTGGTATGTATATATCATCAAATAAAGCATATTCTGATGCTGTAGTACTATGATTCCATAAACAACCCAGATATTTTAAATCATAGCTCGCACCCGTATAAGTATTATCTGTAACTGTTCCCCTTAGTGCAGATGTATTTCGTGGATCAGATTGTGGAAAAGCAGTAGTGCTAGATTCTGCATAGAGTTTCCATGTATTTGTAGATGGATTGTATGTTACTTTTATACTTAAATATACATTACCATAATCACCGTAACTAATTATATTTGTTAAATTGCTATTCAAATCCATTCCTCCGTTAAACCTTACAAGCCGAATAGGATCCGGAGTACTGTTATTGCCAATAACTACTGCATAACCATTACCATCTGTATAGCTTGAGTTAGTACTACCTAAAACAAAAGCAATACCATATTCATTGTAATTAAAACCAGATGGATTATCACGAGTTTGATAAAAGTTTATAGCCCACACCATAGAGTCCATAGTAGTATTGCTAGATAGCCCCGCAGTAATATAATTAGATGATATATCCTGATATGCCCAGTCTCTTCCTGCAGTACCTGATCCCATCTTTAATCTATTGGATGAAATGGCTATACTGGATGGTGATGATGTTTCTGTTTCTGACCATCCATTACCCACAGTATTATTGTCAGATCTATTAAAATCATCAAGAAGTACAGTCTGTGCATTTATAGAAGTAATAAACATCAATAAAATAAAGAAAATAGAATATTTGATTTTCATTTTTGCAAAATTTAAATGTATATACGCAAAATTAACATAAATAAATCAAAAATACATCAAATTAATATTAATCATTTGTAAAAAAATAATAATTTTGGCAATTTAATTAAAAAAAATAATCAAATGAATACAGCTATAGATAGAGTTGGTGAGAGGCGTTCACTATTGAGTATAGGAATATTATTTTTTGTATTTGGTTTTTTTACTTGGTTAAATAGCATACTGATACCATATTTCAGAATAATATGTGAGATAGGATGGTTTGAAGCATTTCTAGTAACAGCTGCTTTTTATATATCATATTTTCTATTAGCCATTCCATCAGCATTATTATTAGAGCGAATATCATTGATCAGAGGAATATTGATTGGATTAGGTTTGATAATATTAGGCTCATTGATCTTTATACCAGCAGCCATATACAGATCTTTTCCTACATTTTTAATAGGATTATTTCTGCAAGGAGCTGGCTTGACTTTAATGCAGACAGCATCTAATCTATATGTTACACTATTAGGATCAATAGAAAGTGCAGCTAAAAGAATTAGCATCATGGGAATAGCAAATAAAATAGCGGGAGCATTAGGAGGTTTGATACTAGGAGGCGTATTATTTGGCTCTAACAAAGCACAAGACATTAGTTCACACATTAATCAGCTATCTACAGCAGATAGGATCGTTTATTTAGATAATTTAGCACATTCTATAATATCTCCGTACCTAATAATGGCTATTTGCTTAATAGCTTTAATGTTTATATTCTATGCTATGAAGCCAGTAGATACAAGAGAAAAAACAAAAAAACAAAAATACTCTTTCAGAGGTATACCTACACATTCATGGCTAGGATTTATAGCAATATTTTTATATGTAGGGGCAGAAGTCATAGCAGGAGATAGCAGCGTAGCCTATGCACAAACGTCTAATTTACAACCATTAAATTTATGTATCTCCAACTGGTGCATAGATTTTAGTACTCCGCACTATTTCACATCATATGTAATGACTGGGATGATAATAGGCTATTTGATAGGAATAGTTCTAATACCCAAATATATTTCGCAAGAAAAAATGCTAATGTTGTTTAGTATTTTAGGAATCGCTATAACAATTGCCATTTTAACATTACCGCGTAATATATCAGTATTTGCTGTTCCTATATTAGGTTTCGCACATTCTATAATGTGGCCTAGCATATGGCCAATAGCAATCAGAAATTCTGGTGATAAAGCAGAAATCGTCTCTGCACTTCTGATAATGGGCATCATAGGCGGTGCTATAATGGGACCCTTTTTTGGCTGGTTAAGTGATAAAATTAATATGCAATATGCTTATAGCATTTTATTAATTTCTTATTTATACTTGATTTTTTATAGTAGGATCGGTGAAAGAGTGAAAAGGAGAGTGGGAGACGAGGTGACGGGGTGATTGGGAGACTGGGGTGACGGGGAGACGAGGTGACGGGGTGACTTGGAGACTGGGGTGACGGGGAGACTAGGTGATAGGAGATGGGGAGAAATGGAGACGGGGTGAGTGGGAGAAGAGGTGATAGGTGATGGGTGATAAATGATTAGTTATAAGTAATAGGTAATAAGTTAGTCCACAGATTTACACAAATTAACACTGATAATTTAGATATATTTATGCTTATTTGTGTGTATTTGTGGATTAATAACAACAATTGGACAATTAAATATTAATTTACACACAATAAAAGTTATAGAACTAATATTTATAGCTTAAGTTTTAATTTATTCTTAAAAATTATATTTATCTTTCCATAATTTTTTCAGATAATTTTTTAGTTCATTTTCTTTGGAATTATCAGCAGGGAAATAAAAAGTGGTACCCGAAATCTCAGTAGGTAAACATTCTTGCTCTATGAAATGATTTGGAAAATCATGTGGATATTTATAACCTTTATGATAATTGAGAGAACGCATTAGTTGAGTAGGAGCATTACGTAGATGCAGTGGGACAGAGAGATTACCCGTTTGATGAATTAATTCTGTAGCTCTTTCTATAGCCATATAGCTAGCATTGCTTTTAGGAGATGATGCTAGATAAACAGCACACTCAGCTAAAACTATTCTAGCCTCTGGCATACCAATTTTATGAACAGCATCGAAGCATGCATTAGCCAGCAGTAAGGCATTAGGATTAGCCAAGCCTATATCTTCTGATGCTAAGATGATCATCCTACGAGCAATAAATAGTGGGTCCTCGCCACCCTCTAGCATTCGTGCCATCCAATAAATAGCTGCATTAGGATCACTATTTCTAACAGATTTTATAAAAGCTGAAATAAGATCATAATGATATTCTCCTTGTTTATCATAAAGCAGGAATTTTTGTTTCACTATTTCCTCCACAGAGTCATTAGTTATTACAACAACATTACCATCAGAGCTATCAACTAATAATTCTACTACATTATATAGTTTCCTAGCGTCTCCCCCACTATATGTAAATAAAGCTTCTTTTTCTTGAATATCTAAAGATATATTTTTTGATAAATAAAAATCAATAGCTCTTTGCAAAAGTTTTTCTAAATCAGAAATATCTAAAGGTTTGAGGACATATACCTGACAACGAGACAATAATGGAGAAATGATCTCAAAAGAAGGATTCTCAGTTGTAGCACCTATCAGAGTAATAGTACCTTTCTCTACAGCATGTAATAGACTATCTTGCTGAGATTTAGAAAAACGATGTATCTCATCCAGAAATAATATAGCAGTTTTATATGGTTGAGCTTTTTGAATAATGCTTCTAATGTCTTTCACACCAGCATCGATAGCATTTAATTTAAAAAAAGGTACCTGTAGTTCATCAGCTATTAACCCCGCAATAGTAGTTTTGCCAGTACCAGGTGGTCCCCACAATATGATAGAAGGTAAAGTTTTAGATGCTAATAGCTTACGAATCACACCATTTTTACCAACTAAATGTTCTTGTCCCACAAATTCTTCCCACGTTGTTGGTCTCAATTGCTCTGCTAAAGGAATAGACATAATGCAATTTTATTCTAATACCATAATAGAACCTTGATAAGTATAAAAGATAGTAGGAGTATGAGAATAAGAGAATAATATTTTATAGGAATAAACACCTGGTTTTACTCTTTCACCATTATAAGTGCCATCCCAGCTATCAGTTAAATTAGTAGTGTAAAAAATCTGTTTACCCCATCTATCATAAATTCTTAATTCTCCAATACCAATAGGGCATTGAGTAAATATTTGCCAAGTGTCATTGATGTCATTTTTAATAGGTGTAAATGCATTAGGTATAAATATTTCACAAGGATCTACTTCTATAAATGCACAAGCAGTATCAGTACAATTACTATTAAACCCTACAACACATATTTCACTAGAAAATTTAGGTGCTGCTGTTATAATATCACAATTCAAACAACTAATCGAATTATCTCCATACCATTGATATTCAATAGCACCCTCTGCTTGCAGATCTATAATATCTCCTTGTAAAATATGAGTTTGAGAAACAGTAAGTATAACATCAGGAGTAGGATAAACCTCTATAGTAATACTTTTAGATACATAACAATTCTGTACAAAACCAGTAACAGTATAACTAGTAGTATTCTCTGGAGCCACAATAATCTGGCTTGTACTATCACCAGTATTCCACACATAACTATCTGCTCCACTTGCTCTAATTCTAGTACTTTCACCAACACAAATAGCGGGTGGAGAAGCAGAAATAACTAATTCAGGCATAGGAATAATGTTTATAGTAGCTTGAGCACTATTAGAGCAATTAACTAAATTTGTTGCTGTCACAGAATATGTAGTAGTAGAATTAGGAGTAACAACTAATGTGTCATTAGTATTTCCATTAGACCAAATATAAGTATCAGCACCACTAGCTACTAGAGAAACACTGTTGCCTCTACAAATAGAAGTATCTACTGGATTTATAGATACATTAGGAAGAGGATTCACAGTAATAGTAGCCTCAGCAGTCGCATTACAACTCAAACTATCTGTAACAGTAACAGAATAAACTGTTGTAGAATCAGGAAAAACTGTTATACTACTTAATGTTTCATTAGTATTCCACATAAAAGAGTAGGGATGATTACCATCTATAATTGTTGGATTTAAAGTAATGGGGCCCTCATTCTCACAAATAATAGTATCTGACAAATATACTTTGAAAGGATTATCTTTTATCCATATAGTATCTGAGCTAATAATGCCACAATAACCTCCAATTGTAATAATAATAGATTCATCTCCTTCATCTAAAGTATCAGGATAAGCATATAAAGTATATGTAACAGAAGTAGAGTCTGCAGGAATAGTAACTATAGCAGGCAAATTAGAGCAATCAACACCAATAGTTGCTGTACCAGATAATCCTAAATATATATTTGTAGGCACAGGCACAGGATCAGGATGAGAAATAGTGATTTCAATAGGAGAACAGCCTTCATAGATGGTATCTTGACTAGCATAAGGACTAGCAATATTTATAGTTGGTTGATTTGTTAAAAAAGAATTTCTTTTAAGAAAAACACCACTATCATATATACCATCACTTACATCTGCTATACATAACTTAATATGATATGTCTGACAGGGAATGACTTTGGCAACGGCTACAAGAGGTACAGTAAACCCATCAAATACTGGCTGCTGAGATGAATTACTCACATATAATGAAGAATATGATAAACTAGTACATCCTGATGGAGAATAACTAGTTCCTGGAATTCCTGGATTAACTGTATTAATAGCCACTGGTAAATCAGTGCCTGGAATCAAAGCAATATTTTCGTCCACATACATTCCACCAGAAGGATTAATACCAGAGATCAAAAAAGCAAAAATATCGTTATAAGAAGAACAAACAAATTCTGGATATTCTTCACTACCAAAAATGTAATAAAATGAAAGCATGGTATCTTGAGGAATAAAATCAAATTCTAGGACTGCCCCATCATTAGTATCATAGGATGGATTATTAATGATAGCATCTAATTCTGGAACTCCATTTCCACCTAGGCTACTACTCATATGACTACCAGCACTTTGAGCTATTTGTGTAGCATAACCAGTGCATAATATTATCCCTTCATCCATTCCTAATGCTGTACTA
>JASEGF010000004.1 GCA_030017935.1 Bacteroidales bacterium
AAAAAATTTGAGCGGACAAGTAAGTACATGCAAGAGTCAATAATATTAGCACAACAAACACCTTATTATTATATTTTTACAAATGAGCAAAATAATTCTTTTATAATAATAAGTGCTTATAAACAATTATATCCAATATTAGGATATTCCACAGAAAGCGGATTTGATGCTAATAATATAATTCCACCAGTACAATGGTTTTTAGGTGGATTAAGTGAACAAGCTGAGATAGCCATTGCTGATCCTAAATCTACTGAAAGATTCAGAGAAGCGTGGGATAATTTAGAGAAATTTGGGCATCCTGAAGGTAAAAATGTAGCAATAGTTTCACCATTATTAACAACAAAATGGGATCAAGGTTGCTTTTATAATGCTCTGTGTCCAGTAGATATTAATGGGCCTTGTAATCACGTATGGGCTGGTTGTGTAGCAACAGCTATGGGGCAGATTATGAAATATCATGCTTATCCCACATCTGGCACTGGTACACCTTCCTATACATCTGATTATGGTGTATTAACTGTTGCACTCGATGACGAAACGTATAATTATGCAGAAATGCCAAATCAACTCTCTGCGTCTACAGATAGCATAGAAGTAGCTAAACTTCTCTATCATGCTGGTGTTTCTGTATCTATGGGTTATGGCCCAGAAGGTAGTGGAGCTCAGTCGTCAGCTGCAGCTCTATCTTTAAAAAATTATTTTAAATATCCATCATACGTAGAATATGTTTCTAGAGATGGTATGGAAGATATCAGCTGGGGAATGATTCTAAAAACAGAAATAGATGCTAGAAGACCTATATATTATTCTGGTGGTGGCTTACCTGGTGAAGCTGGTCATGCTTTTGTATGTGATGGCTATGATGGGCCTACACATTTTCATTTTAATTGGGGATGGAGTGGTTCAGCTAACGGATATTTCTATCTAAACAGCTTAACACCTTATGGCAGTGATTTTTCTAATGGACAAGACATAATAAAAGGTGTAGAACCAGCTGATGATGACCAAGTATATTGTGAAAGTTTAACAACTTTAACAGCTGAAAGCGGCACAATAGAAGACGGTAGTGGTGATGCTAGATATGGGAATAATTCTAATTGTGGTTGGATAATCAGCCCTTCTTCTCAACCTGCATCAATTATTTTAACTGTTGAATATTTAGCTTTAGAAGAAGAAATGGATTATGTAATTATATATGAAGGAACCTCTAGTTCTGGTAATGTTATAGCTGCTCTGACAGGTCATACTTTACCGTCACCAGCTACATATTATATATCTTCTCCAAATGTATATATCGAATTTACTTCTACCTCTACTCTGAGAGATGATGGATTTAGGATTACATATCAATCTGGTAACAATATTGATGAAGTAGCAAATAGTAATTTATCTGTTTATCCTAATCCTGCTACAGATATTATCGTAGTGGAGACTCCTGAAAACATTAATAATGTTAAAATTTTTAATTCATTAGGACAAAATGTACTAAATCAAAATTTCCAAAACCAAAATAAAATACAATTGAATGTAGAAAATATTATTCCTGGCTTATATATCATAGAAACTTCATTAGACAATGGATTGAAACTACGTAAAACTATAAATATTCAATAAAATAAACAATATTCAAAATAAAAAAAGGGGCTGCAGCCCCTTTTTTTATTAAAACCATTTTAACTAATAACTAAATTATTACTGGTTTATTCAAGGTAATAAATATATTTATTATGTGTATAATTGATTTTTAAATAAATTTCTTCTTAACTTACTTTTCTTTGTCAACCACACAAAGAAAAGTAACAAAAGAAAAGTCTCCGCAGGGGAAATGATTTGATAAAACTACGCAATCACCTCTGTGGGTTTACAAACTCGCAAGCTATAGCTTGCTCAAACAGTGTAAACCCTTCTGCCCTATACGGCTTGCTTGTTTTATAACAAATCATTTCCCAATGCGGATGAGACATATCGTTTTTCAAATATAACACTACTATTTAGTATCCTTTAAAAAGTCAGAACATAAGATTTTTCCTTTTGTAAGAAATTCACCCAGTGAGATATATAGTAAAAGAAACATTAAAAGTAGAATAGTTATTTATCTCACGGGGTAAATCTCAAAATCCTTTAATCCCAAAAATCCTAGTTCAGACAATTACTCTGTGTTCTTTGTGCATTCTTTGAGAACTTTGTGGTTAATATTTAACTGTCTAGTAATAAATAAAATTCATTTTAAAAAATTACTCTTTTTTAACCTTTACCCATATAAAACGTTATAGAACCGAATAAAACTATTTTGTTTAGTTTCACAATAATAAAATATTTATTAAAAGAACGTCAAATTTATTTCTATTTGTTCTTAACTAGTTCATTTTTAATTTTTTCAATCAATGATCGTTAGCTTAAATATACTTTGTTTATTTTCATTTACTACTTTGAGAATGTAAGTACCATTCAGTTGTGATACATCTAATTTTATTTGTGAATTATCATGCTTTTCGTTAAGTATTAATTTACCCAACATGTCATAGAGATAAATGCTTGCTGTTTTATCATTTAGTAATTCAATATATACTACATCATTTGCAGGATTAGGATATACTCGCGCTATATTCATTGCATTATCTTGAATACTTACAACGTTCACCTCATTAGATATCCATTCGCAGTTTATTTCGTCAGTAAATATTACATAAAAGCACTCGTCTATTGGTACATTTTGATATATAGGAGTTGTAATATTAGGTACTAATTGATTATCACAAGTATACCATGCATATTCTCCTAGAACAATGGGATTAATAGTGGCTATGAGATCTGCTCCTATTTGTTCCAGATTTATTGAAATATTAGAAATAGTTACATTTATTTCATCACTACCAGTGCAAGCTTCCGCATTAGTTACTGTTACTGAATAGGTACCGCTAGTATTTACTGTAAGAGTAGATGATGTATTAGAAGGAATATTCCATTGATATGTAGTAAATCCTGCCCCAGCATTTAGAGTAATTGTAGTATCACCGCAATGTATAATATCTGCTCCTAAATTCACTATAGGAATTGGATTTACTATTAAATTAAGTTTATAAACACTATCACAGCCATTCACAGTAGTCAAACTATCATAATAGGTACCAGAAACAGAATAATTATTGCCATGCCATAAATACGTTTCATCACTACAAATATTTATATTTTCTTCATTGAAAAAAGAATGAGCTATATTTAAGTCAATAGTCAATAAACTGTCGCAACCCCAGTGATTGGGAATGGTATCGTAGTAAACGCCAGATGTAGTATATGTATAGTTACCACTCGGAGATGTGTAACTATCACAATTTGTAACCGAAAATGAATGTTCAGTATGGCCTGTAATTAAAATATCAATTTGTTTAGTGCTATCAGCAAATGTAATAGTGTCAGTAACTGTCAAGCTAACAGAATGAAGTCCCGAATTATAAAATGTATGAGTTGGGTTGGCTAATGTATCAGTAGTGCCATCTGCGAAGTCCCATAAATACACGTCTCCATCAATACTATTATCTGTAAATGCAACAACAGTAGAATCACAATATTGCATGGCAGAATATGAAAAGTCAGCAATTGGTAAAGCAATTTTTTCAATGGTGTCAGTTAGGACAACACTCCATAACCCCAAAGTATCTTTAAACTGGAAATTTATTTCGTGGTCTCCTTTGGGTATTTGTGTTAAATCTAAATTATCAATCAAAATAATTTGCTGATTCGGGGTTAAAGATATATTGGCTGCATTGGCAAAATCATTATCAAACCAATAGCGGTATTCGGTTATTGTATTTTGTGCAACAATTTGCTCTGGTACTTTGTAGAAAAAATTGCTTACTACGCTGCTCCATAATCCCATATTATCTTTAAATCTTATATTGAACTGATGAACTCCATTATTAAGTGATGTCATCGCAATAAGTTCGTTGATATTTACGAGTTGTTGAACGGGAGTGTTTACTACCACTGCATTTACATAATCGTTGTCGAGCCAGTACTCATAAGCCACGATTTCGGGATTTGTATTGTTCTGCAAAGCGGATGGTTTGTAAAAGAAATGACTTAACACCGAACTGTACATTCCTAAATTATCGAAGGATCGAAAATTAAAAGTATTAATCCCGTTCGTTAGTCCTGTTGTAGGAATAAGTTCATTGATAAGCAATTGCTGGGTTTGAGTTACCGATGTTCTTATTTTGTTTGCAAAGTCATTGTTAAACCAATATTCATAACCTGCAATCAAGGGTGTTGGCGTGTATGTAATTTGCAAATCATCAAGAATTATTTCGCTTGCATTGGTAATATCACTTACCTTAAACTTAATGGTAGTAACCATTTGGTTGATACTGAGATTTTTGAGTTGAGGAGTAGTATCAGGAACTCCACTATTAACAGGCATAGCCCCTAGCGTTGCCCCAGCAAAAACGACATCATCAAGGAATACTTGCCCCTGCGAACCCCAGTTGCCATAAATCTCCATCTCTTTCCACTTGATTGAATCAACATAAGTTGGAGCTGGAAAAGTAATGATTAAGGTAGTTACATAATTATTGAAGCAGCTTGAGGCACAATTAGACCTTCCAAAACTAAAAGCATTAGCACTTCCAAAATTGGTATTATTTATTATTCCCGGAGCAGAAGTAAAAGTTCCTGTAGTTTGGAATGATATGAAAGGACTGAAACTCCCCGATTCAAATCCTTCATTTATTATTGCTTGAGCATTAAGTTCAAGGATAATAGATGAGAATATCATTAATAGAAAATATATCTTTTTCATAATTATTCGTTCTGAGCCCTAACTTGAATTTGAATCTGCAAATCACCATTTGCATTGGTTGTTGGAGCAATGTTTTTTATTTGAATATGTGGATTTTTCGGAACTGCAGCTGTTTTATAAGGGAAAAATCCTCCGTAAATACCAACCTCGTTTCCATCAGTTCCGGTATATAATAGTGGATTAACTAGCTGATAATTTTCAGAATAGTTAAACAATAAACCATTGTAATTTACAAAAATGGAATCAAGATTAACTCCTTCGTAATTGTTTACAAAAGTGTTTGAGCCAACATCAGGTATATATCCATACAAATTTTTTTCAAATGTGCTCAATTCTGTGCTTCCAACTAAACTGTTGTTGGGTTTAAGTAAAATGTTATTTGAGAAATACGAATTATCTACATTATTTATTGTATAAAGTGAAAATGCCGCTGAATTATGTAATAGTAGGTTGTTAGATATTCCCATTTCAATTCCATTTAAAATTCTTCCATCAATAATACAATTTGAAATCATACTCGATTTGCAATTTGATAAGTTAACATCTCCTGTAATTACACACTCGCGTACAATATGATTTTCGCACAAATTGCCTGTTCCTAAATAAGACATACTTTTAAAACGCAATCGTTTTAAAACCACATTATCGATGTTTGCGCTTGAAGCAAAATTAATGGCTCCGTTTACTTCAAATCCTTCCATGTAAAGGTTGTCTGCATTTTCGCCAATTAGTAATGTAATGGCATTAGAAACGGTAGGATTGGTAGCTGTTGTTGAATCCGGATAGAACCCGGCACCAATAATAACTATGCCTTTATCGATAGTGGTTGGGAATGGAATATTTCCCCCCGGTAGATAAATTGTATCGCCATTTGCCGAAGCATTATAGGCATCGGTAAATGGATTACTTCCTCCAAAAATGGTGGTTGTGCCATTGCTGTGCAAAGCAACTTTTTGTTGTGCTTGAACGAAGTTAATGCAGCAAACACAAATTATTGTTAAAATTAAAAAAGTTTTTTTCATAATTATTTATTTTTAGGTTATTAATCTTCTTGAGCACCAACCTGAATTTGAATCTGCAAATCACCATTTGCATTGGTTGTTGGAGCAATGTTTTTAAGTTGAATGTGCGGATTGTGAGGCACTGCACCTTCTTTGTAAGGGAATGTGCCGCCATAAATACCTACTTCTGTTCCATCAGTTCCGAGGTAGGTCGTTGGTGCTTGCAAATGGTAATCGTGTGCGTAATCAAAAGTATTTCCAGTTTGGTTAACAAAAATAGTAGTTTGAAGTATGCCTGTGTAATTGCCAATACTTGTTGCAGTAGCTCCATAATCCGGAGTAGGTTCCACATAAAGATTATTGTTGAAAATGTTACCGCTACCATTTACATTTGCATTATAACCTTCCCATAAAATAATATTATTAGTCAAAGTATTGTTGCTTCCGAAAAACAAATAGTCCATAGAAGAGCCCCAAATGAAGCCCATAATAATATTGTTGCTTATCATATTTCCATTCGAACCTTGAAATGTATTGGAAATAATATTGTTAGAAAGTAATGAGTTTTGAATGTTTTCAAGGTTTAAGCGGTTCATCAAAACATTCCCGATTAGGCTCAAATTAGATGTTGGATTAGATAAATCTCCTAAAGCGTTAAATGTCCCATTTATTTTACAGCGTTTAATAATTACATTATTCACCGAATGATTGTTTGAAATAGTAAAATTTCCGGTAATTTCAACTCCTTCCAAATAAAATAAATCGGCATTTTCATTGAGGGTTACATTACCGTTAATAAATGTTTTTCCGGTGGCCAATGTTGAATCTACATAATGACCTGCACCGAAAATCATAAGTTGTTTGTCAAATGAAGCAGGTGGAGTAAAGGTGCCCCCCGAAAGATAAATAGTATCCCCACTACTGGCTGCATTGTGTGCATTAATAAATGCATTTGAACCATTGAAAATTTGTACTCCTGATGCCGTGTGTAGGGCTGCTTTTTGACTATACATTGTCATTGATATGACAATTAAAATTAAAATTAAAAAAGTTTTTTTCATAATGTTTATTCTTTCTATTTTTCCCTACTCGTCTGGCTTTTCGGATTACGCCCCATTTTTTTAAGTGGTTTATGGTTTTTACTTTTTTTTACAAAGATAGTTATTTTATATTTAAACAAATTAATTGGCTTAATTAGAAAAAATTATTTTATATTTTAATATTTTATGTCTATATCATCATTTATTTATGCCATAAAGTAAAAAAAATTAAGAAAAATTTTTATGAAGCGACTTTTTAAATTGTAGCTTAAGCAATAGTAAAGTTCATTTATATTTAATCAATGAAATAAGGATAATCATTCGGGAATCTGTGGTTCAGACTATTTCAGGGCTAAAGCCCTATCGTCATATTTATTAGGTCCACGACCTAAAGGTCGTGGTTAATGAAAGTGGGAGTAAGATAGCAAAGTAAGATAGAAAGAGGTATTATCTCAAAAAAGACATCGTAGGGGCGTATTAACATGCGCCCAATTATATTCGACCTTTAGGTCAAGGTATAACATAGAAAGAGGTGTAGGCTTTAGCCCAGAAATCAAAATCCCAAAATCTTTTAATCTCACAAATCCCAGTTCAGACAATGAGAAAGAAGAAACAGTATATAGTAGCGAGAATACAGTAGATAAGGGGCAGGCAAAGAGTTTTAAGAATTTGATAATATGAAAAAAATACGATTTTTCCCCTAATTCCTATCTACTCACTACTATCTACTATATACTAACTACTTTTATCAAAAACCTATAGTCTTTAGCCCTGAAAAAATTTACTTTTTAAAAATATAGTTATCACCGTGAATGAACCAGTATTAATTTAGTTATTAATTAAACGCATAATTTAATTTTTAGAAGTCCCCTTTATTGTTGATCAACTTCTATAAATAAATAATTTTAATAAAATACCAAATATTTATTAGTTATATAATAAAATATCTATAAGATTAAAAACATATCCACTTTGAATTAATATTATTTCTTAAATTTATTATTGATTAACACAAATCTAAAATTATATATAGACAAAAAATTGATGTTAATAGGAAAATTTTAAACAGTGAAAAAGAAAATATATTGGTTAGATCCTAAAATGTGGTACGGCAATCAGTATAGTGCTTTGTAATGAAATGGGATAGAACTGCTACTTTATTATTTCGCTTGTATAATTAGAGGGGAAAAATAAGCTGATCATTAATATTTGATAAACTTACCTGTTGCTGTATTATTTTGACCAACGACATGGATAATGTATATACCAGATGGTAAATCAGAAATATTAATTTTAATAATTTCCCAATCATCAGCATTTTTGATTTCAATATTTTTATAGACTTTACCATTAATGTCCTTTATAGATATTAATACATTTTCATTTTCGAAATAATGAATAGCAATATTTAATTTATCATAAGCTGGATTGGGGAAACACGAAATTGTTGGTTTAATAGAGTTAAAATTAATATTATCAAATTGATTAACGATAAAAAAGTGTGGGTCAGCTAATCCAATATAAGGGTGATTTTCACTACGTCCACTTTCATCAGCAGCGTGAATAAAATAAAATACAGTATCAAGAGGATTTTGTGAAGGTATTACAGCTTTATAATTATAACCTGTGTCATGATAAAGCATAGTATACTGCCATATACCATTATTCACAGAATAAAATACTTTTAATGAATCGTTAATAAGATTATGTCCGCCATAACTTACAATTTGAGCAGATATAATATAGTCTTCATTAGGGCTTTGTAACCCAGTGAGAGGATAATGAAAGATGTTAAGCATTTCAATATCAGCTACTTCATGAGTTCTACAGTGTAATGCATCTGTAGATTCCCATGGAGGGGCGGTAGTATTAGTTATAGCATGTATTTGATAGCCAGGCATAGCTTGTTGATACACAGCAATAGCTTCATCATTCCAATTACTACCTGTTCCAGTTGGTATAGGTACAAATACATGACCATTTATAATAAATGAGTTTGTATATGGCTGTCCATCTGGGCTATATACACGATATACTTCATAATTAGTCCCATAAGAACTTTCATGATTTGCAAAGTAATCAGCAACTGCTTCATACGCATCATAACGAGGATCTGAAACGGGAACCTCTGCTATCAGTATTTTATCTACATCTAAAAATTTGCCCCAGCAGTCAATGTGTTCTATGTATTCATCCATAGGATCATCAACTACTATATAATCTGTAATTCCTAGATAATTTTTCATTCTTAAATCAACTTCAAAAGAATCAATATTATACGATGTAGATTGTGCATTTTCATAATATACAAGCGTCGTAGAAGCAGCTTTACCCATACCGTCAGTCATATAGTTCCCCCCTGTGTGTTCTACCTCCATACCGAAAACATCTATATTCAAAATGCTACCAAATTGCACTGGTATATTATTATCATTTGGTCTATTTCTATTATAATCAAAATTAACAATACCTACGCGAGGGGGTGAATCATACTGAATGAACCATGGACTATAATCTCTCGTCCAATATGAATCAACAGGAACGTTATGATAGCTCACATTATCTGTATTAACACCAGCACTAGTTAAAATATTATTAATTGTGTTCGAATCTTCTGAATTATCATAAATAATGTAAACATGAGTAATTTCAGATAACTGATCAATAAAATTAACAGGTAAACCAAAACCTCCATAACTATTGGAAACATAAGCTACGATAACTCCCTGATTAGGTTCCCATTCAGCTATAGAACGTATGAACCCAGTTGGTGGAGCTGTTGGTGTAATGTCTTTTGTACTTTGCAACTTATTATGATAGCTATCTAATTCTTCTTTTGTAAGGATGTGGTACTTGCTTTTTAATGAATCAGGGAGAAAATTTTGAGCTGACAAATTAGAAGTAAAGAAAAATACAAGTAAAAACATTAACTTGCATATTATAACAAAGATTTTTTTGTAATACATTAAATTTTTATTATAAAATTACTAATGCAAATATATGAAAATTTCTGAATTTATTATCATTTGAAATAAATTTTAATTTTATTTTTAAAAAAATATGCATGAAAGAGACTTGTCCAAGCGATGCACATCATAGTAATAAATCCTACTGATTTAAAACTAACAGCAGGTTTATTATAAAATTCCACAGCTAATAATGCAGAATCCTTTGCTTTCTGTAAAAGCTGTTTTACTATTACGGGTTCTCCTTTCATATGTACCTCTTTTTTTTATTCCATATACAGTTTCTCCACTTCTTTATCTAATTCTTTTTCTCATTTTATCCCTCCACAATCTTTATTTCTTCGTCTGTCAAGCCATAGAGCTTATAAACCATTTGGTCAATCTGACTTTCGTATTCTTTGACTTGTGCTTGTTTAAAGGGGTTTTCGAGATAATCATCAGATTTAGTAATGGCAAGGATTTTGTCAACGATTTCAATAAATGGTTTTTGGTCAGATTCTGAAATTTTTGGGATGGGAAGTGATAGAAAATCATAGATATAGAATCTTCAACCTTTAGATCCAATTTTTGTTTTAATTAAATCATAATGCCATGTAATTAAATTTGAATTTAAAACTGCTTGTAAATACTTTATTTGTTTTCCTGTCATGAAATTTGCAGGAGCATTTAAATAAACACCACGCGGTATTACTGCTGTTTCTAATTGAGTTCCTACTCCGGTCCAAACCACTTTCTCCTTCTCAAACTCACGGTAGTAAGAACAAGCACGCAATTCCCACCAATAATCTCCTTTATCGTCACGTTTTTTTGCTTTTGTTTCAAATTGTTTTAAATGATTCATTAAAGATGGAAAATGATCATTTATAAAAATTTCAGCATTTTCTAAATTTCTGTTTGCATTTGTCCAACCTTCAGGAATCACTATCACCCACAGCCCAGCCCACTTATAATAATATCTTTTGATATCACGTCCACGAAGTATAGGCTTTATGATGGCCTCAGTACGACGTCGCTCATCATCATCTTTGCAATTATCCAAAATCTCCTGACGTTTAGTTTCGTCTATAATAAAAGCTTCGTTGAGACCTGTTAATACTCCACGATAAATTTTTACGTTCCAATCTTTAAGTGGTATGCCTTTTTCTTCTATCTTATTTTTGAGATTCATTACTGTTTCATCTCCAAAAGTAAAACAATTAGTATCAATTTCTGATTGTTTCATTTCTAATTTATGGGAATTGAAATATTCAGCAATATCTGTTTCAGGAGTAAAATCCGGGTTAATATTTAAAATATGGATGATATTCCCTGATGGCTCTTTTTTCTGGAAAAGTAGTATATTTGAATCCACGGTAGCGTCAAAAACTTGATAGCCATTAAAATCAATAATCTGCTTTATGGTGGTTTTTTCCTTAAAAAATTTGCGTAATTTTTCACCATATTTTGCCCGCATCCATTTATTACTGGATATGAAGCAAGCAAAACCGTTTGGTTTAAGAAAGTGATAGCTTCTTTCATAAAAGTAAGTATATAGGTCTGATGTTGAATTATAGACTTCATACCCTTGTTTTTGTAATGCCTGCTTTTGGTCTCTTATTCTTTCCTGTCTTACATAGGGAGGGTTTGCAATAACAATATCGAACCCGTCTTTTATGCCGAACATCCATTCGGGGTCAAACCAGTCGGTTGTTGCATTGGGGTCGTAAAGATCAAAATTTGCAATTTTTTCAGAAATTGTAATAATATATTCACTCTCAATTTGCTTTTGTAAAATTTTTAATCTATCTTCATAGTTTTTAATTTCATTTCTAATCTTATTAATTTTAATTTTATTTTTATCTATCTTTATTTTTTCTTTATCTCCAAAAATTGTTTTTACTTCTATTACTTTTATATTTTTGGGTTCTTTAATAACATCTTGTAATATTAAATTTAGTTCTTCAATTTTATTTTGAATTTCAGATATTTCATTTTTATTTATTTTTGTTAAAAAATCTTTAACAAGATCTGCAAGTTTTTTTCTATAATTTTTATCATAATCTTTGTATTTCAATTTTTCATAACGTGTTTTAGCACTAAAATATTTATGACGTATCTCATTTAATTTTTTTTGTAATTCAATAAATTCATAATTTTGATAAATAGAATCTAGAGAAATTGATCCATTTTTAGGAATTTCTAATCCAAGCAAGGTATTAGCAGATACGAATCTAGTTTCCAAATTTGGTAGAGCTCTAATGCCTAGATTGTCTCGTGTTTCATCTACTTTTTGGTCTATAACTAGTGAGATAAAAAAACGAAGTTTGGAGATTTGAATTGCTATTGGCTGTATGTCCACCCCATAGATACAGTTTTCTATCAGGTAAAGTTTACGGGCATAGTCGGGATAGTTTATACTTTCGTCAAAGGTCTCATTTATTTCTTTTAACCTTTCTTCTCTTTCATATTTATTGTTCTGTTTGAAAACCTCTTGGGATTCTTGAGATGCCTTCTGACGTTGTAATTCACGCCAGTATTCATTATATGGGTCTAATTTTTGCAATGCATAAACTATTTTGTGCAAAGCACCCATAGGAAAAGCACCAGAGCCGCAGGCGGGATCTAAAATCTTGATATTGCCTAATGCATCTATTATATTATATCTCTCTGTATCAGTGAGATCAATGCTATTTTCAGAATATGAAAGCAAATCATTTAACTTTGTTTGGTCTATAGTTGGACATTTATCTATTAAATAGTTAAAAAGACTCTCCTGTACCATATAGTCAACTATTTCTCTTGGAGTGTAAAAACTACCAGTAGCTTTGCGAGCAGTGATAGATGTCTCGTGATTATATGAAGCTAATAAATTCTCAAAAACTTTACCTAGAAGTTCGGGATCTAGAGCTATTTCTTGGTCTATTAGTGTATTTTCATCAATAGTAAAGTTATATCCTTGCAAAATTTTAATCAATCCTTTGACGGGTGAATCTTTGGGAAGGCCATATTTGGACAGATTTACCTTAGTTTCATCGTTTTGAAAGAATAAATAATCCGGGATTATAGCCTGCTTTTGGGGGATGCGCGTAAAGCCATCAATATTAATAACTTTCCCATCATCATTGTTTTTGTCGAGGCAATCAAATAAGCCACCATTTAAGAAAGGAATGTCCTTAAAAAGTTTTAGAACATCATTCTCGCTTATCAGGAATTTGTCTTTGTAACGATAGAGATTTTTAATTCCATATTCTTTTTTATTTGCTGGGAAACCATTATCTTCAGCGAATTTTCTTTCATTCATCGTCTGGTTCAATGTAGCAAAAAATAGATTTTGTAGTATAGCATTGTAGTAATTAGCCGAGTCTTTATTTTTATAGAAATCTTTTATAATATTTTTTAATTTTTCTTCTGAAAATAGATCATCATTGATAAGATTTTTTTGTTTTAAAAACCAGATGAAGATTATTCTAGTAATGAGGCGAATGAGGTTATGGGAATTGCGTATTTCTTTATCTTTATCGGGGTCATCACTATATTTATAATCTGTAGGGAAATTAATTTTGTCCATAGCCCAGAAATACCAGTTTTGTATTTCATTATAGAATTGTTTAGTAACAGGCTCTACGCTGAAAGCTTTTTTGAGAGACTCGATAGATGAAAAATCAGCATTACCGATTTGTTCTTTGAAAGTTTTATTAGTTTGATGTGGGCTAACGAAATAGGTGAAACGTTTAAAGTTATTCCATGTGCGTTTATTATCTTGATATTCGGCATAGATTAAACTGAAGCGGAAATTGTTGTTATTATCGTAAAAGACAAAAATGCCAGCATCGTAGCTTGAGTTTTTCAAAATATTTTTGGCTAATTCGTACTGATCTTTTTTGCTAGAGCGTTCAGTGAGATTTTTAATAACATGTAGAGTACAAACTACGAAACTGCCGTCTGGCAGATCAGATTTAGCCAATAGCTTGGCATTATCATAATTGATAAATTTTTCTTTGTCAAAAGATAATTCTTCTGAAGTAAATTCAAGGATATCACTTTTTTCTCTTAAAAAATATTCTAATTTGTCATCATTATAATTATTAATGAGAGCTTGTAAAAAAGGAGAGGTATTCATAATTTTTGATTTTCAATTTTTGGGGTTTTTATTTTGTAGAATATTACTCATTAATTTCTAAATTATTATCAATTATTTGCCAATAGCCGCCTTTTTTAGGACCTACTCGTTTTATTAATCCTATTTTTTGCATAATATTTAAATGATATTTTATTCCATCCTCAGTAATACCAATTATTTCAGCCATTTCTTTTCTGGTGATATGAGGATTTCTTGAAATAACTTCAATTATTTTTTGGGTAGTTTTATGGGTAGTTATTTGGGTAGTTTTATGGGTAGTTTCCTCCACAGTTTTTAAAGTATCATAATTTTCAGATATGGATAGACGAAGATATTCATGGCTTGGCTTAAAGACGATGTAAAAATGAGTGTCTGTATAAGTTATTTTTGGTAAAGGAGCATTTTCTTTAAATTCTATTTTATAACCTTCGCCTTCTTTTAGAATAATATCTAATTCGTTTTTATTCATAATTTTTGATTTTCAATTGCGATGATTATTTCTTTATTGAATGATTGTAAACGTTTTTTCTCAATTTCTAGATAGTTGCTACCCATTTCCCTAATTAAAGATTCTATTTCATTAATAGTTTTTTGAATATTATTTTCTGATTTGCAGTTCATAGCAGCTATACGCCTGAGAGTTTTAGTAGGTAAGGTGCCATAATCTATAATATCTTCTTTTAACATTTTTAGAAAATCAATATGATATTGTTGAAATCTATAATTTTTACTATTGATTAAACTATTTATGGTATTTAAAGCCTTGCGTTCCGGATCATTATCTCTAGGATTAGTAGATATAGTTTTTTTATCATAGATATCTTTTAATTCTTTATAATAATCCCAAAAATTTTCACTTAAATCGATAGATTTATCATATGCATCACATTTGATTTTTTCGAAGGCATCTTCCATACTTATTTCTGTTTTTTTATTGTTAGAACTATAATTTGCATAACTAATATAAAGACCAAATTTTTTGATGAATAGTAATAGTTCATTTTCATTACCTTTTTTAGCAACTTTTATCCTTCGTGGTAGATTATCTAAAGATGTTATCATGTCAGGATAGCTATTTTTAATTTGTTCATATTCTTTCAGTATTTTAGTATAGAAACTTTCTTTTTCTAAATCATCAGGATTTTGCTTTAATTTATCATAAAGATCAGAAGGACTGGGTACTTCATCGATATCAAAGATTTTAGCATCTTCACCTAAAATATTGTGAATATGAAACATTTTGATACTAGCAATTTCTCTAGACTTCATCTCATTAGCACCTATTTCTGTGGGGAAAAAATTAACAATATACAACTCATCAAAAACTTTTTTGCTAATACGATTGATCCTACCTATTCTTTGTATCACTCTCACAGGATTCCATGGTATATCATAATTGATAACCATACCTGCACGATTTAGATTAAAACCTTCGGATAATTTATCAGTACATAGTAGGATATCATATCTATCTTCTTGTTTTTTGTAAGTAGCATCAAAGTTTTTATTAATATCCTCTATTTTACTTTTCATATCACCAGCGATAGATAACACTCTGCCATTAAAAGCAGAATTTAACCTCTCACTTAAATGTTTCACTGTATCTATATATTCTGTGAAAATTACAATTTTTCTATTAGGTTCATCGTGTAATTGTTTTTTAATATTTTCAATTAAAGTTTTAGATTTAGGGTCCTCATCAATTAATTTTAATTTTTTTAATTCATTTAATATATCATCAAAGAGGCTAATATCAGAACGTATATCATTTAAAAACTCATCTTTTTTAACAAAATCATCTATATAATAAATTTTTGAATTTTTCTTATTATTATTTTCAGTGTTTAATGCTTCAATATGTTTTATCAACTCATTTTCTATTTCTTCGGGTTCTAGTTCTAATACATATATTTTATCTATAAAATCTCTATCTAGAATATACTTATTAGTTTTTTCGATAAATTTTAGAACATTTTCATTATTTTTTTTCAGATTTTCAAGGCTTTGTTTGAAAGAACCAAAAGAGCTTTCGAAACGCCTCACGAGTAATCTACGAATTAAATTATAAAGATTTGCTTGGGAAGTAAATTCTAAATTTTCTTGTCTATTTTTTTCAGAATCTTTATCATAATCTTTTTCATAATGTGCGGGCTTATATACAGCGCCAGTAAATCTGCGTTCACCCTCAAAATCTGAGAAGTATTTAATAACATTTTCGTAAAAATTTAATTGATCTTTACTGAGTTCATAAAACCACTCTTGAGGGTCTTTTACTACTGATAGACTTTTAAGTTCATTTTGGTAAAAAGTATTATTGATGAGATCTAATCTATTTCTACGAATAATCACTGGCTCTATGATGTCTCTGATTTGCTTAGCTAGAGATTTAGATCTTTCTTTCACAAGGTTCATGTTTATTTCACTATCATCAGTATTAAAAATTTCATTATATTTAGTTAAAGCTTTGTTTTTTTTATCTTTATCTGGTGAGTTATAATTTTTATTTATGTAGCCAAGATTATCAAAATCACGTTTAAAATGCTTAAACTTAGCTGCTAAATTATCATCTAAAGAAATAGAAGAATTTTTAGGAGTAATGAAAAGTGATAACAATGATAGAATATCTTCAGGACTGTTATTAAAAGGTGTAGCACTCAATAAAATGACAATTTTACCACGACAGATATTTTTTAGATATTCATAGCTTTGAGTATCTTGATTTCTAAAACGATGCGCTTCATCTACTATCACCACTTCAATATCTTTTAATTTGCCATTTGACATTTGTTCTTGTAATTTATCCAATTCTCCTAAAGACCACACTTCCCAATCGTGTAATTTGAATTGTTCTTTATACATATTCCACCCAGCATCTTTGTATTTATCACCTTTGAGCCCGGGAGGACAAATAATGACTCCACGTTTATGTAACTCATAAGCAATAGAGCAGGCTATTATTGTTTTACCTAACCCGACAACATCTGCTAATATTACGCCATTATTTTTTTCTATAATAGCTAGAGCCTGTTTGATAGCATCCAATTGATATTCATAAGGGGTATAACCATTGTCTTTAAAAATTTTTTTCAGTGTATCGCCAACATATTTTTTCTCAAAAACATCTAAATAAGTTTTAATAACATAAGCGTAAGCTTCGAAAGGCGTTATCTTACGAACAAGTGTATCTTTTTCTATTATTTCTATCAACTTATTCTTTTTAGCAGGTATTTCAGTAATTTTAATAGATTTATTCCACAATTCATCGAAATATTCCTCAGCTGCATCTACTCCAAAATCACTTATCTCTACATTAAATTCCTCTTGCTCACTCAATCCAGGTTTTGTCAAATTACTACTACCAGTTATGAATAATCTATCACAGGCAACTTGATCTTGATTTAACTTAAAAATATATAACTTGGCATGGTTAGGATAGTATGTCTTGCGTATTATCAGCCTGTCTTGCTTTATAAGATCATTAAAAAAACTTACCTGATCATAAAAATCTTTTTTATCAAAATTATCCGTATTAATAGATTTTTTAATAGAAGCGATATAATTATTAAAAATATTCTCATTAGAATTACTACCTACATCTGCATACTCTATTAATTGATGGTTTTTCTCATCTACATTTAACCCCACTAGTATTTTTATAATTACATCCTTATTATTTTGTAATGATTTATATAACTCATCTAATCCTGAAAAATAGAAAAACCCCACCAAAAATTTCAATTCTACACTTTTAGTAATCAGTTCTTCTAACCTCATTTTAAGAGTTATATCTTTGTTGTTTATGATAAAATTTTTCATTTTTTTATTTATTTGATTGTTATTTTCTTTATATTTATCTTAAAAAATCTTTTATTTAAACGATATTTCAATAAATTAAAATTTCCCATCCCTGCTTGCTTTAGTGCAAATCATTTCCCAATGTGGGCGGGACAAAGTATTTTTTAAAAATAATAAGTTTAATTAATCTATAGATCATAATATCTTGTTGCAAAATATATATAGTTGGACTCTTTTTCTACTTCCTTAGCGGTGTGCATAAAAGAATATTTTTTTAGGTAAAATTAAAGAATATTTTGAAATAAATTTTTATATAATTTAGTTTTTTTTGTCAACCAAACAAAGAAAAGTAACAAAAGAATTGTCAACGTTGGGGAAATGATTTGATAAAGCGTTTTTTAAATATAAAACCAACATTCTCTCCCAGTCTCCCAGTCACCCCATCTCCCCGTCTCCCCGTCTCCCAGTCTCTCCATCACTAATCACTAATCTCCTATCACCTATTCTCCCAGTCACCTTTTCTCCCAGGCTCCCCGTCTCCCAGTCACCTCGTCTCCCATTCACCCCATCTCCCCATCACCCCGTCACCCTGTCTTACTAATCACCTAATTTAAAAAATTATTTTATTTTAACGCTTAAAAAACTCAAAAAATAAAAATGCATAAAATATTATATATCAATGAAATAGTAATTATTTAATACAAATATGCAATGAAAAAAATGAAAAATTTTCAAAAAGTTATAAAAAATTTTAAAAAATATTTTGTCAATTAAATAATAATATATAATTTTGCAAACTAATTTTTTAAAAAAACATAACAAACAATATGCCAACAATACAACAGTTGATAAGAAAAGGGAGAAAAGCTAAGAGAAGGACTAGTAAGAGTCCAGCTCTTGCTAATTGTCCTCAACGAAGAGGTGTTTGTACTCGTGTTTACACAACTACACCTAAGAAACCTAATTCAGCTTTGAGAAAGGTAGCTAAAGTAAGGTTAACAAATGGATATGAAGTGATAGCATATATTCCAGGGGAAGGTCATAATCTTCAAGAACATAGCATTGTTTTAGTAAGAGGTGGTCGTGTAAAAGATTTACCAGGTGTACGTTATCATATCGTACGTGGAGCATTAGATACTGCTGGCGTAGAAAAAAGAAAACAAGGTAGAAGTAAATATGGTGCTAAACGGCCAAAACAAAAACAAAATTAATTAACAATGAGAAAAGCAAAAGCAAAACAAAGAATTATATTGCCAGATCCTAAATATCAGGATGAAGTTGTGGCTAAATTTGTTAATAATTTAATGCTTCAAGGGAAAAAAGAAACTGCTTATAAAATCTTTTATGATGCTATAGATATTGTAACTAAAAGAACCAATGAAGATGGTCTAGAGACTTTCAAAAAAGCTCTTGAAAACGTTTCACCTCAGATAGAAGTTCGCAGTCGTCGTATAGGCGGAGCTACTTTTCAAATACCTACCGAGATTAGACCTGATAGAAAAATGAGTATAGGTATGAAAAATCTTATTTTGTATGCTCGTAAACGTGGCGATAAAGGTATGGCTGCTAAATTAGCTAATGAAATTATCGCTGCTAGTAAGGGTGAAGGTAGTGCTTATAAACGTAAAGAAGAAATTCATAGAATGGCTGATGCTAATAAAGCATTCGCACATTTTAGATTTTAATAAATATTTTTGTTCACCATGAAAGATTTAACCCCATTAAGAAATATAGGCATAATCGCTCACATAGATGCTGGTAAAACTACCACTACGGAGCGTATATTGTATTATACGGGGGTTAATTATTCTATTGGTGAAGTAGATAATGGAACTGCTACCACTGATTGGATGCCCCAAGAACAAGAACGTGGCATCACTATTACTTCCGCAGCTACTACTGTTCATTGGAATCTTAATGATAATGATTATCAAATTAATATCATAGATACTCCTGGTCATGTAGACTTTACTGTAGAGGTAGAACGTTCTCTACGTGTACTAGATGGCAGTATAGTAATTTTTTGTGGCGTAGCAGGCGTACAACCTCAATCAGAAACAGTTTGGCGTCAAGCCGATAAATATCGCGTTCCTCGTATTTGTTATATTAATAAATTAGATAGACCTGGAGCCGATTTCTTTAAAGCTATTCATCAAATCAAAGATAAATTGGGTGCTACTCCAGTACCTATTCAATTACCTATTTTCGAAAATGATACTTTCGATGGCATCATAGATTTGATTTCTTCGAGAGCTATTTATTGGGATTTGAATAACTATCCTGATGGATCAGTTTATACATATAAAGATATTCCAGAAAATCTAAAATCACTAGCTGATGAATATAGATCTAATTTATTGGAAACAATTTCAGAATTAGATGATGATATAATGTCAAAATTCTTTAATGATCCTAATTCTATTACTAATGAGGAAATATTAAAAAATCTTAGACAAGGTACTTTATCTCTTAAATTTACTCCAGTGTTATGTGGGTCTTCTTTACAAAACATTGGCGTACAACCATTGATAGATGCAGTTATTAATTATTTACCATCTCCTGCTGATATAGGCGTAGTAGAAGGTATCAATCCTAAAACTGGCGAGAAAACTGTTAGAAAAATATCTGATGAAGAACCTTTGAGTGCTTTGATTTTTAAAGTTATGAATGATCCTTATGTAGGACGAATAGCTTTTACTAGATTGTATAGTGGTGTCATTTCTCAGGGAGATATGTTGTATAATTCTAGATTAGATAAAAAAGAACGTGCAGCTCGACTATTTCATATACATGCTAATAAACAAATTAAAATAGATTCTTTTTCTGCTGGAGATATAGCTGCTATAGTAGGATTAAAAGATTCCACTACTGGTGATACATTGTGTGATAGTGCTCATCCTATTGCTTTCGAATCTATTCATTTACCAGACCCAGTGATATCTATAGCTATTGAAGCTAAATATCAAAAAGATATTGCTAAAATGGTAGAATCATTGCAAAAAATAGCTGATGAGGATCCATCACTTTGGATTAAAACTGACGAAGAAACTGGACAAATCATACTTAATGGAATGGGGGAATTACATTTAGATATAGTTGCTGATAGGCTAGCTCGTGAATATAATATTGAATGTAATTTAGGTAGACCACAGGTTAATTATCGTGAAGGTATAATAGGCAAAACAACACACAGAGAGATTTATAAAAAACAATTTGGTGGCAAAGGCAAATATGCTGAGTTAGAGTTTGAATTGTCTGGTGAACCTTTTGATAATGTAGGATTAAATTTCGAAAATCTGTTAGGAAAAGCAGTATCTAAAGATATTATTTCTGCTATTGAAAAAGGATTTCGCTCAGCTATGCAAAATGGAGTCATAGCTGGATATAATGTGCTGAATGCTCATGTCAAATTATTAGATGTAGTTACACATCCTGTAGATAGTGATGCTTTATCATTTGAGATAGCAGCAAGTATTGCTTTTAAAGAGGCTTGTAAAAAATTAAAAATTGTTTTGCTAGAGCCTATTATGAGGTTAGAGATTATATCTCCGTTAGAATATATTGGAGAGATAACTAGTGATATTACTCGAAGAAGAGGAGAAATATTAAATATAGAAGGCGAAGATGTTTATCAAGTGATAAGAGCTGAGGCACCATTAGCAGAATTATTCGGTTATGTAACTATTTTGAGAAGTTTGAGTAGTGGTAGAGCTTCTGTAAATATGGAGTTTAAACGCTATGCTGTTTGCCCTGATCCTATAGCCGAAGAAGTAATTTTTAAAACTAAAGGTATTAAAGTGAATTTTTAAAAAATAAAATATTGTGAATAGAATAAGAATTAAATTAAAGTCTTACGATCATTATCTGATAGACAAGTCTGCAGAAAAGATCATAAAATCTGTGAAGGCAACAAAAGCAGTCATTAATGGACCTATTCCATTGCCTACAGAAAAAAAGATTTTTACAGTTAATCGATCTACTTTCGTGCACAAAGAGTCTCGTGAACAGTTTCAACTGGCTACTCATATGAGATTGATAGATATTTATTTTACTAATCAATCTACTATAGATGAGTTAATGAAATTAGAGCTACCACGTGGAGTAGAAATAGAAATTAAAGTTTAAACGAGGAGGTGATAATATGTCTGGATTGATAGGTAAAAAAATTGGAATGACCAGTGTCTATGATCAAGATGGTAAACGCATAGGTGTTACCGTTATAGAAGCTGGACCTTGTGTAGTAACTCAAATAAAAACTAAAGAAACTGATGGCTATGACGCTATTCAATTAGCATACGATGAAATCGAAGAGAGAAAAGCTACTAAACCATTGTTAGGACATTTTAAACATGCAGGTACTACACCTAAAAGAATATTAAAAGAATTTACACGTTTCGAAGAAGGCCATCAAAAAAAATTAGGCGATATTCTGACACCAGATAATGTATTCGTTGAAGGTGAATATATTGATGTAGCAGGTATCACAAAAGGTAAAGGTTTTCAGGGTGTTATTAAACGTCATGGATTTAGTGGCGTAGGCGGACAAACTCACGGTCAACATAATAGACAACGTCACCCAGGTTCTATTGGTGCTAGCTCATACCCTTCTAGAGTGATGAAAGGTACAAGGATGGCTGGTAGAGATGGTGGCAAAAGAGTTAAAATGATAAACTTGCAAATTATTAAAATTATCCCAGAGAAAAATTTGGTATTAGTTAAAGGTGGCGTCCCTGGTTCAGTAGGTTCATATTTAAAACTAGAAAGATGGAAGTAAAAGTATTAAAACAAGATGGTACAGAAACATCTCGTTCTATAGAATTAAAAGACGAGATTTTTAATATACAGCCTAATGATCATGCTATTTGGCTAGATATTAAACGTATTCAAGCTAATAAACGTAAAGGATTAGCTAGTACTAAAGAACGTGGTCAGTTGAGTGGAAGTACACGTAAATTATTCCGCCAAAAAGGTACTGGTCGCGCTCGTAGAGGTGATATTAAAAGTCCTTTATTACGTGGTGGAGCTACTGTTTTCGGCCCTCATCCTAGAGATTATTCTATTAAAATTAATAAAAAAGTACAAGTCTTAGCTCGTAAAAGTGCTTTAACCTATAAAGCTAAAAATAACCAAATCATTGTTATTGAGGATCTAGTTATTGATGATATTAAAACTAAAAATTTTAAACAAATTTTGGATAATCTAAAAATTACTGATAAAAAAACTTTATTTTTAGTAGATAAGATTAATGAATCTATTGTTTTATCTGCTAGAAATTTACCTAAAGTGAAAATTATGTTGGCTTCTAAATTAAATACTTATGATGTGTTAAATTCAAATTGTTTAATATTTAATGAAGCCAGCTTACCTATAATAGAAAATATTTTATTAAGATTTCAAAAAGCATAGTTATTATGGAACCTAAAGATGTAATAATAAAACCTCATATTACTGAAAAAGCTACTCAGCAAACAGAGAAGTTTAGTAATAGATATACTTTTATAGTAAATCCTAAAGCTACTAAATATGATATTAAAAAAGCAGTAGAATGGCTTTATAATGTACAAGTAGAAAAAGTGAATACTTCTAATTTTCAAGGCAAAAAGAAACTAAGAGGTACTCGTACAGGATGGATAGAAGGTCGTACACCTGCTTTTAAAAAAGCTACTGTGT
>JASEGF010000050.1 GCA_030017935.1 Bacteroidales bacterium
GTTACTAAAAAACAAAAAGATGATGATATTTATAAAACTACAAATAAAAGCCAGAAAACAACTGATGTTAAAAAATCTGTTAAGAAAAATAAAGAAAAGGATAATATCAAACTCACAAAAAAACAACTAGAAACAATCATTAAAGAATTTACATTAAAGGAATTAGCTTTATTATCTAAACAATTGCCAGAGAATATTTTTAATAAAATTAATGAGCAACTAGACGAAAAACAAAAGACTAAATTAGAAAAAGAAATAGAAAAAATAATTCGTCCTAGAAAAGATAGCATCGACAAAGTAATGGAAAAATTTAATGATTTAGTAAAGTGAAAATTTTAAATTATTTTGATTGATAATTGAGAAGGTGCTAAGATGGAGAAAATTTTTAAAAATTTTCTCCATCTTAAAATATATCTTCTCTCGGATATATATCTTCTAGCTTACTAAATACATATGATATGATTGCTCCTACAATTAAAGATATTATACATAACATTAATAGTAATCCAAAACTCAATCCAGCTGTCGTTAATTGTTCAGTAGCAAATGCTGGGAAAACTATTGTCATACGTCAATGCTATTTCTGAAGCTATGCTACTTAGTTTTTTAGTAATATTAGAGTCATTATTTAGTAATAGATTACCATAAATTTTATAATTAGCTATTAGGAACAATAAAAAAATAAACTAATTAATATGTATTTACGCATTACAATTTTTCAGAAAACATTAGCAAAATTATAAAAAATGATTAAAATAATTAGTAGCACACGATAATACATAAACCATTAATATATAATCATTATTTCTCATCAATACGTTATCCCTTTAAATAGTGTATTCTTTTCAATTTTTTTACAAAAGATTTTTTAAAAGTCTTACAGACAATGTTTATTTACTCTATTCCAGAGAAAAATTTCATAAACTGCACACGTTCAAAAGCGGCTGGATTTTCTATATTTTTGTAGGATAACTTACCAATAAAATCTTTAGTATTTTGGAAATTCTTTTCTTGCATCCATGAATCAATGGTTTCATTAATTTCTTTAATAACTTTGGCGCCTTTTTTGTATAAAATACTAGAAATAGCTACAGCATTTGCACCTGCTAGCATAGCTTTTATAGCTGCTTCACCATTTTGTATTCCAGTAGTAGCGCATATATCAGCTCTTATATTACCATATGTGAGTGCTACCCATCGTATCACTTCTTGTAATTCTGCTGGACTGCTAAAAATATCACCAGCTGTTAATATGAGATTTTTGATATCTATATTTGGTTTGTACATTCTATTAAACATCACTATACCTTTAGCTCCTGATAATTCCATGGAATATGCTGTATGTATAGGATTAGTTAAATGTTGAGTAATTTTAACTGCTATAGGTATTTTTACTAGTTTTGCTACTGATGTAACAATTTTAACGTAAATATTCTCTATTTCTTCATTAGTTTGATTTTTTGAAGTAGGCAAGATGAAAATATTAAGTTCTAAAGCATCTGCACCAGCTTGCTCTATTTCTTTGGCATAGCTAGTCCACTCTTGACTAGTAACGCAATTGATACTTGCTATTATAGGAATATTTACACTTTTTTTAGCTTTAGTTATTAATTCTAAATAATCTTGAGTTGATTTTTCAGAAACATATTCTCTCACATAATCTTCAGTTTCTGGATATGGAAATTGTCCAGAATATTTAATTAATTTGGAGATTTCATTTCTTATTTCTTCTTCAAATAAAGATTTTAAAACTATTGCACCAGCGCCATTAGATTCAAATTCTTTAATTTTATCTATTGATTTTGTCAATCCACAACTAGCTACTATTATTGGACTTGTTAGCTCTAATCCTAAGTATTTCACACCAATTTTTGACATATAATTTTGTTTTTTATTTAATGCAAAAATAAATATTTATTTTAATTATTTGAAAAATTTTTAAGTAATTTGCAATAAATTCATTTTGTTATGAAAATTTTAAAGTTTAAGATACAACTTATTTTAGCATTAGTAATTATTTTTTATACTTGCCAATCTTTTGCACAGCAAACATATTATTTCATTTCACCTACTAGTACTAATAATGAAATCACAGACCTGTATAATAAAAAACAATTTAGCTTATTGAAACAAATGAGTGAAAATCTGCCAGATAATTTGTATTCTACTAAAGCAGATTATGCATATTATAAAGCTTACAGTTCATATATGTTGCATAATAATGATGCTAGTTCATTACTCATCGAATATATAAACAAATATCCATTACACGTTAATGTAAATTTAGCTAAATTTTTTATTGGTAATAATTATTTCTGGAGTAAAAATTATAAAAAATCTATTGATTATTTTAATGATGTAGAAAATGATAAACTATCTGATAGTCTCAGAGCAGAACTATATTTTCGTAGAGGTTATTCATATTTCTCTACTCAGCAATATAATGAGGCAATGTTAGATTTTTCTAATGTTATGAAATATGATATATGGTTTGTCCCTTATGCACAATATTATATTGGATATATAAATTATTTAAATAATAATTATCATGTAGCATTACAAGATTTCAAAAAAATATCATCATTAACTGATGACTCTTTATTTCTGAGCTATAGTAATTATAATATTTTATATTTAGAATATTTGACTAATCAACTAGACAGTGTGATATTGCATGGTGAGTCTATATTGCCTACAGCAGCAGATAAATATCAATCAGAGATACATCGTTTACTAGCTCAAGTGTATTGGTACAAAAAAGATTTGAATAAAGCTAAACTTCATTTAGATTCATATTTTGAAATGAATCGGACTGGTATTAATAGAGATGATAATTATTTAATGGGATACTTATGTTATACAATAAATGATTACAAATGTGCAATAGAATACCTAGAGAAAGTGATGACAACTAAAGACTCTCTATATCAGAATGCAGCTTATCATTTAGGGTTGGCATATATTAATACTGGACAAAAAAACTTTGCTCAAAAAGCTTTTTATGATGCATATTTACTAAATTTTGATACTTTGATTAAAGAAGATGCTTTGTTTAACTATGCTAAGCTTTCATATGAATTAGATAATGATCCGTATAATATAGCTATTAGTGCGTTGCAAAAATACATCGAGGAATATCCTAAATCAATTAGAAAAAATGAGGCTCAAGAATTAATTTTAAATTTATTGATGATATCTAGTAATTATCAACGTGTAATAGATATTATCGAGCAATTACCTAGAAAAAACTTAACTATTGAAAATATGTATCAGCGTGCTTGCCTCAATCAAGCTTTATTAGATTTCAAAGACAGACAATATAATAAATCAATATTAAATTTAAACAAAGCTATAAATTACGGCACTGATAGAAAAATAAAAGCAAAAGCTATTTTTTGGAAAGGAGAATCTTTTTATACTTTAGGACGATATGATTCTGCACTAGTTAATTATCAAACCTTTATTAATTATGGACCTTCAAAAGATTTACCTGAGTATAATAAAGGATATTATAATTTGGGTTATTCATATTTGCTAAATAATAAATATTCTTTAGCAGTAGATGCTTTTAGACAATTTATTGCTTTATCTGATAATGAACCTGTAAACATTAAATTTGATGCATATTTGAGGTATGCAGATGCTCTATTATTAAATAAAAATATCGATGAGGCAGCTAAAATATATAAAAAAGTAATCGATGATTATCCACTAAAAGCCGATTATGCTTATTTATCTTATGCTAAAATTTTAGGTATTAAAGGGCAATTAAATGAAAAAATTAATAATTTAGATTTACTAATAACAAAATTTCCAAACTCAAGCTATATCCCAGAAGCTTTATATGAGAAAGGATTAAGCCAAGAATTGATAAATGAAGTCGATGCTGTGAAAACGTATAATAAAATTTATACATTATATCCAGATCATCCATTAGCTAATAAAGCTATGCTAAAAGAGGCATTAATTCTACGCAATCAAAAAGATTATGATAAAGCTATAGCTTTATTGCAACAATTAACAGTAAATTATAAAAATAGTGAATCAGAAAAAGATGCATGGATAGCTCTAAGGGAAACCTATACAGATGCAGATAGGATAAATGAATTTTTCTCTTTTGCCCAATCATATGGCAAAACCATTAGTTCAGGTGAACAAGAAGAGATGCTTTATAATACTGCTGAAAATAAATTTATGTCTAGCGACTATCAAGGATCTATAACTGCTTTTGATCAATATTTGCAAAACTTTCCTGATGGAGCTTTTAGCATTAATGCACATTTTTACAGAGCAGAAGCTAATTATGCTTTAGGCAATTTCGATAATGCTTTACAAGATTATCTATACGTTACTAATACAAATTCTCGTTTTACAGAGTCTTCATTATTTAAGGCTGCTCGAATATATTATAATCGTAATGAATATGAAGCTAGCATACCTCTCTATGAAAAACTGTTACAAATTGCTCAAGTTAAAATAAATAGAATAGAAGCTATGAGAAATTTATTAAAAGCATATGAATATATTAAAAATTACGATAAAGTAATAGAAATAGCCGATAATATACTTAATAGTCCAGATATGGATGAAAATGATAAACTACAGGCCAATATTACTAAAGCACGTATCTATTTCCAAACTAATAATGTAAATGAATGTGCTCAAATATGTAAAAATATTTCAAATAATAAATCTGAAATAGGTGCTGAAGCTACATATTATCTAGCATATATAGATTATATGAATGGTGATTTAAATGATGCAGAACACAAAATATTTTCATTGGTTGAAAATTTTGCTGCATACGAAGATTGGATAGCTCGAGGATTTATATTGCTATCAGATGTTTATCTCAGTCGTGGAGATCTATATCAAGCAAAAGCTACTTTAGAACATTTAATAAACAATTATAAAGGTGATGAAGCTATCATTAATATGGCAAAAGATAAATATAATAATCTTGTTACCATAGATGAAACAAATTCAAATCAGGAAGAATAATATTTTTAATAAAAAAATATAAAAAAATTTTGTTTATTTAAAAATTTTTTATAATTTTGCACGTCAAACCATAAAAAATTAAAATGGATATGAAAAATTTAGTAGTAGTAGCATTAGTAGCAGGTATGATGGTATTAGCATCATGCGGAAATGCTCAGAAAAAAGCAGAACAAGCAAAATTAGACAGTGCACGTATAGCTGATAGCATCGCAAAAGTACAAGCTGATAGCGCACGCGTAGCTGATAGTTTAGCTCAAATCGAACAAGCAAGATTAGACAGCATTGCTCAAGCAGAAGCAGCTAGTCAAAAACCAACAACCCCAAAACCAGCAACCCCAAAACCAGAAACACAAACTGAACAAGTAAAAGCTGGTCAAGGTAAAGGCTAAGAAATTTCTTATATAAAAGAAAACAAAAAAGCCACTCATCATGAGTGGCTTTTTTATTTAAACTTTTCCTTAAATATCTTTTATATCATTGAAAATGGAATATATTTCTTCCAGACTTGCCGCTTCTAATAATGCGACACGATATTGTTTTATATTTGCAATACCTTTAAAATAATTTTTAAAAAATTTTCTCATCTCAATAATAGCAACTTTTTCATTTTTCATTGCTGCGAGTTCGTTGAGATGCCTTTCGCATATTGCTAATCTCTCGTTAATACTTATTGGTTTTGGTGAAATATTTTTTAAAATATAATCATTACAATCTTTAAATATCCAAGGATTGCCTATAGCAGCTCTACCAATCATCACACCATCTACACCATAATCATCAAATAAAAGCTTTGCTTTCTCAGGATTATCTATGTCTCCATTTGCAATGAGGGGAATAGAAAAAGAAGAATCAGATTTTAATTTTAAAAAATAATCCCAATCAGCATTACCAGAATAAAGTTGTTTCCTAGTACGAGCATGTAGAGTCAGAGCTGCTATGCCACAATCTTGCAATCCACGTGCGATATTATCTATAATAATTGAAGTTTCATCCCACCCTAATCTAGTCTTTACTGTTACTGGTACATTTACACTTTTAACAACATTTTTAGTTATTTCTAGCATTAATTCGGGATCTTTTAATAAAGCGGCACCAGCACCTTTAGACACAATTTTTTTCATGGGACAGCCAAAATTCAAATCTATAATATCTGCACCAGCAGATTCTACTAATTTAGCTGCTTCGCCCATTATATCTGGATCATTACCAAATATTTGAACAACAAAAGGGAACTCAGCTTCATTTTTACTAATTTTATCAAAACTAACTTTTACATTTCTAATGATTGCATCAGCAGAAACAAATTCAGAATATGTAAGAGTAGCTCCCATTTCTTTACAAATTTTTCTAAACACCTTATCAGTAATGCCATCCATAGGAGCTAAAATTATTGGGTATCTACCAAGGTCAAACTTCCCTATTTGCATAGTTTTTTATTAATTTTGCAATAGTAAAATTAATAAAAATGAACGATATTAAAATTAATTGGAAAAGTTTTTTGACTTTCTTAGCATTATTCCTATCAGCAGCATTATTTTTTAACCTCGTCATGTCATTTGTACTTTTATCAACAAATAATTTAGGCAACCCCCGAGCAATAATGCTAGCAAATACTATCGCACATTTATTTACTTTTACAGGCGTAGGAATAGCTTTCCCATTATTAAATAAATATAAAATTCACGAATTTTATCAAAATAAACCATATAAGGATTTACTATTTTTAATATTAACATTTTTTGTAGTATTATTAATTCAGCCATCTTTATCTTTATTAACTGAAATAACCAATTTGATAAAATTACCATCAAATATTGATAATTTTCTTGGCCAATATGAAAATATGGCAAATGAATTATTGAAACAAACAATGAGCGGCAGTGGTATTGGCTTTTTGTTATTGAATATAGTCTATGTGGCATTGGTGCCAGCTGTTGGTGAAGAATTAATCTTTAGAGGAATAATACAAAAATATTTAATAAAATTAACAAAACATGCATGGATTGGCATTATCTTAACAGGACTTATTTTTAGCTTATTCCATTTATCATGGAGTACAATTTTAGCAATTTGGTTTTTTGGGATTATTTTAGGAATAGTTTATTACACCACTGGCAATATCTGGTATTCTATGTTTATGCATTTTATAAATAATTTAATGGCAACCCTCTCATATTGGTTAGCTAGCAATAATAAAATATCTTATTCATTAGAAGAAATTGATAATATTAAATTTCCACTATGGATAGAATTAATATCACTAATATTAATGGTTTTATTTATAATTTTTCTATTAAGATTTATTAAATTAAAAAGAGAAAACACAAAAGATATTTGATGAAAACAAAAATTTTTCAAACAATAAATATAGATGATGAAAAATATATAAACTCTTTGATACAAATATATCCATATATAGAATTACGCTTAGACTACATCACAAAAACGAATATTGAAAATATTTTCACACAAAAAAATGATAAAAATGAGATTATAGCTACCATACCTATCAAAGGAACAAACAATGAATATGCATTTTCAGTACTCAATAGAGCAATTAATCTGGGAAGCAATTATATAGACATAAATATAGAAAGCTTAAAATATCAAGAGACTGCTGCAATAATTAATTACGCAATAACAAAAAAATGCCAAACAATTTTATCTGTTCATAAAATAAATGGAATAATAAATATTAAAGAAATAGATGAACTTTTAAAACAACAAAAAGAATACAAAATCGATTATCTAAAAATTGTGCTAAACCCTGCAAATGAAAAGGAATATCAATTTTTTTGTAATCTATACAAAACATATAAAAATATAATATTTTTATGCATAGGTAAATTTAGTATGGACTCAAGAATATTAGCAATCAATAATGAAGTACCATTTATATACACATTAAGTGATGAAAGTGTCATGATGTATGATGGGCAGGTATATCACAGAGATTTGATGAGGAGGATAGAAGAGAGCAGAGGATGAAGGTTTAGAGGGGAGATGAGTAGCAGAGGGGGGGATAGGGGGTTTAAATAACATTTTTATGTTACACTTTAAATATTTTATCAATTCAATAAAATTATTAATTTTGTTGAAAATTTTAGAATATGAAGGAATTATTAGAAAACATTGATAAATACTTGGCTCTGCCCAAGGATCACAAGCGTGATTTCCTTGATCAGCTATATCAATATCTCGTCAATAACAATGCTACTGCTGTAGATTACCAAAAAGTAAAAATCCAATCTACCGCAGCCATTTGCCCAGATTGCAGAAGCGAAAATGTCATAAAAGTTGGCAAAAGAAACGGCAGACAAGTTTATAAGTGTAAAACCTGTGGTTATCAATTCCGTGAAACAGCTCGCACCTTTGTCTATCGCATGCGAAAATATCCATTAATGCTAGACTACATGAGATGTATGCTCGAAGGCAAAAGTCTGCGTGCATGTGCTGATGAGGTTGGCATTTGTTTGAAAACCAGCTTCGAATGGCGACACAAAATATTAGCAGCAATAAGAGCATTAGAAGGTGGTATAAGCTTCTCTGGAATTGTAGAAGCTGATGAACTGCTAATGAACTATTCAGAAAAAGGTAGAAAATTTAAAAATAAAGAAGAATATATGCGAGCTAAAAAGAAAAAGCATCACAAGGTAGCAGTATTAGTCGTAACCGACAGAGAAGGTAATTTACTTTTCAAACAAGTTGGAGAGAAAAAAGTAAAAAATGAGCAATTAAGAGAAGAGCTGAAGAATAGATTATCAAAGAGCAATCTGATATGCGTGAAGCCAAAGAAAGAATTCAGAAAAGCTGTTAAAAGTTTACAAAGTAAAAAAATCATAGTAAATAAAAGACAGATTAAACGCGGGATATACAGTGTCAAGATAGTAGAGAGCAAAATAAGTGATTTTAAGACGTGGGTGAGTAGATTTCACGGAGTAGCTACGAAGTACTTGCAAAGCTACTTAATGTGGTTTGTGATAATTAATAAGTACTTAAAAGAGTTGATAGATCCTGATATTGGCAGGCTGCTAAACTTGTCATCGCACGACAGATGGGCGTGGGACAAGTATATGGAGATAGTTAGTCAAAGATACGATTAACATACTGTAAAGTATAACAAAAATTTGTTAGTTATCAAACCCCTTTCCATATCCCTCCTCTCACATAAACTCATTTATCTCTTTACATTATTTAAGTTTGGTTTTATAAATATTAAATATTAATTTTGTGAAAAAAATATGTCTCCTAATAAATTATTGTTACTTGGTGATGAAGCCATTGCTCAGGCAGCCATTGATGCTGGTGTGTCAGGAGCCTATGCATATCCTGGTACTCCATCATCTGAAATTTTAGAATATTTAATTGATAGCAAAGAAGCTAAGCAAAAAGGAATAGTAGCTGAGTGGACTGCTAATGAAAAAACTGCTGTAGAAGCTGCTATAGGTGCTAGCTACGTTGGAAAAAAAACAATCGTTGCTATGAAGCATGTAGGTCTAAACGTTGCAGCAGATGCTTTTATTAATTCCGCACTTACAGGTGCTAATGGTGGAATGATAGTAGTTACTGCTGATGATCCATCTATGCATTCTTCTCAGAATGAGCAAGATAATAGATTTTATGGCGATTTCGCTCATGTACCTATATTAGAACCTTCTAATCAACAAGAGGCTTATGATATGTGCTATTATGGGTTTCAATTAAGTGAGAAATTTCATTTACCTGTATTACTTCGTATTACTACTAGAGTAGCTCACTCTAGAGCTGGTGTGTTACGTAAAGAATCTTTACCTCAAAATCAAATTTCCCTGCCTAACGATTTAAAACAATATATACTTTTGCCTGCTTTAGCACGCAAAAGATGGTCTAAAATTTTATCAATTCAACCTTCTCTATTGGAAGAAAGTGAAAACTCTACATTTAATCAATATATAAATGGTAATGATAAATCTATTGGTATCATAGCTTCTGGCATTGCTTTTAATTATGTGATGGAAAACTTTCATGGTGCTAATCCTTACCCCATTGTAAAAATATCTCAATATCCTATTCCTGAAAAAATGATTAAAAAATTATATAAAGAAGTAGATAGATTAATAGTGATAGAAGAAGGATATCCATTCATTGAAAAAATGTTAACAAGTTTTTTATGTGATAATTTAAAAGTAGAAGGCAAATTGACTGGATTGCTACCTAGAGAGGGCGAGCTAAATCCTAACATTGTAGCTCAAGCATTAGGATTACCTAATATCGAAGGTAAAGATATACCTACTTTTGCTGTTGGTAGGCCACCATCATTTTGTCCTGGATGCTCACATATAGATTCATATAATGCTCTCAACGAAGCTCTGAAAGATTATTCTAAGGGTAGAGTATTTAGTGATATTGGTTGCTATACATTAGGAGCTACTCCTCCATTCGAAGCTATAAACTCTTGTGTAGATATGGGAGCTTCTATTCCTATGGCAAAAGCTGCTTCTGATATGGGATTAAGGCCAGCTGTCGCAGTTATTGGTGATAGTACTTTTACTCATAGTGGTATGACTGGCTTATTAGATGCTGTTGTTTACAATGCACCTATTACTGTTATGATTCTTGATAATTCAACTACTGGTATGACTGGTGGGCAACCTTCTCATGCTAATCAAAGATTAGTTTCTATTTGTACAGGGTTAGGTGTCAATCCAGAACATATTAGAATAATTAAACCTTTGAAAAATAGACATCAAGAAAATGTTCAAGTAATTAAAGAAGAATTAGCTTATGAAGGTGTGTCTGTAATAATACCTACTAGAGAATGTGTTCAGACCCTCAATCGCAGAATGAGAACTAAATTTAAAGAAAAAGAAGCAAATAAATAAAACTTTATTAAAAAAATGAAAATTATGAAAAAAGATATTATTTTAGCAGGAGTAGGTGGACAAGGTATATTAAGCATTGCCGCTACTATTGGATTAGCTGCTTTAAAAAAGAATTTAAATATTAAACAAGCTGAGGTACACGGTATGTCTCAACGTGGCGGTGAGGTGGTGTCTCATCTTAGAATTTCTGATTCTCAAATATTTTCTGATTTGATCACTAAAGGACAAGCAGATATGATTTTATCATTAGAACCATTAGAAACCTTGAGATATCTTCCTTATCTACATGAAAGTGGCTGGATTATTTCCAATTCTGAACCATATACTAATATCCCTAATTATCCTGATTTAGAGCTAGTTTATAATGAAATTCGTAAATATAAAAATCATGTTCTTATAAATGCTGATGAAATAGCTAAAAAACTAAATGCTCCTTTATCGGCTAATATGGTACTTATCGGTGCTGCAGCTCATTATCTGGGTTTTGAACAGCAAGAAATAGAAGATGCTATCAGAGAACAGTTTAGTAAAAAAGGTGATGATATTGTAAATATTAATATTAAAGCTTTTAGAGAAGGATTAGCTTTTGCTAAAGAATATACAAAAGCATAAAAACATACTAATTTTTCTTGTAATTTGTTAAAAACAAATATAGCTACTTTCAGTGTTTCTGAAGCAAAATTTATTATTTTATTGTTATATATTATTATTGAAATCTAGTATGTATAAGTATAGTTATTATTAATGGATTTAAAAAATTAGAAAAAGAGAATTAAAGGTAAACC
>JASEGF010000051.1:0-4881 GCA_030017935.1 Bacteroidales bacterium
TTTACTACCAATTCCTCTTTATTTTTTAAAATAAAATATTCAAATTGACTTTTTAGGGGACGACTAAATAAATATTAAGAGTTGGGAAAGAGTGGGAAGGAGAAATAACAAATTTTTATGTTATATTTTCTATTGGTTTACTCCTAAGCTTGATATATTCATACCACGCACACCTATCAGACGCCGCTAAATTCAACATCCTCCCCACATCCTCTTCCCCTCAATTCTGTTTAAATTATTTTTTATATTTTTGTATAATTTTACATTTTTTATATGGATAATAATAGAAAAGCCCCTCTTGATATTTGTGCAGATTGCCTTTTTAAAACTATTTGCATTAAATCTATGAGTGAGGAAGATTTTAATTTTTTATATGAAAGTACCATACAAAAGTTTTACCAAAAAGATGAAGTGATTTTTCAACAAGGCGAAAAATCACCTTTTTTAGTTTTTTTACAAAAAGGATTAGTAAAATTTAATTATTTAGATGCTAATAATAAAAATTTAATTTTAACCATTGTGAGTGCTCCTTCACTATTGGGATTAGCCAATGTGTTAAATGAAGATATTAATCTTTTTTCTATTATTGCTATCGAGGATAGCATGGGATGTCAGATAGATTTGAATAAAGTAAAGGTTTTAGCAATGAAAAATAAAAATTTCCTTATTAGCTTGACCAAATTATCTACTGATATGTTTAGAAATTCTATTTATAATGTCATTAGCCTTGCTCATAAGCAGATTAATGGTCGTATTGCAGATATTTTATTGTTTTTGGCGAGAGATATATATCATAGTAATACTTTTACATTATCTATTTCTAGGCAAGAACTAGCTGAATTCGCTGGTTGTTCTAAAGAAAATGTTATCAAATCATTGCGATCTCTTAATCGTGATAATATCATAAGAATTAGTGGTAAAGAAATCGAAATTCTCGATATTAAAAAATTAATAAAAATTAGTCAAAAAGGCTAATAATTTTTATTGGTCATTAAGCATAAACTTTCATTTCATTAGGAAAATAATTTGTAAATTTGATGTTTAAAAAAAGGAATTATTGTGAGTAATATTGCTACACAAATGAATGTTTTGCTGGATAGATTTATTAAGTCTCCTACTAAAGATCAGCAAGTTGCTTTTAATAAATTATTAAATGGATTTTTGCAACCGACTAATAAAGATAATCATATATACATGCTTACTGGATCTGCTGGTACTGGTAAAACTACAATTATAGAGGCTTTAGTAGGCATAATATCATATTTAAATGATTGCATCGAAAATGGGTTGCCGTTAGATATTGAATCACAAAAGAAAAAAATAAATATATTTTTAACTGCTACTACTGGTAGAGCGGCGAGAATGTTAGAAAATCGCTGTAAATTTTCTGCCTGTACGATACATAAATTGATATATACATTAGATGACAATAAATCTGAGGTATCTAGAAATAGTGTAAAATGGTATTATAAAATTGCTGATGCTATTACTGATCCTTATTCTGTGATTTTTATCGATGAGAGTTCTATGATAAGCTCACTAAATCCAGCAGAAGATAATGTTATCTTTGGTAGTGGAAATTTAATAGATGATATTTTGACTTTTGGTACTAATGCAAAAATAGTTTTTGTCGGTGATCCTTATCAGCTACCGCCTATAAATGAGACTAAAACATTAGCATTAGATCCTGAACTTTTCGAAATGAAATATTTCTATCCAGTACAATTTATTGAGCTAAAAGAGCCTGTGCGTTTTTCAAAATTTTCTGGCATTTATCAATTAGCTTATCAAATCAGAGATAATATACTATCAAATGAACAAACTAATCTTAATATAGAGGAAAATAGTAATGTTACTATTTATGATAATGTGGATGATTTATTAAATCAACATATTTCTAATCTAAAAAGAGATCCTACTTCACCTATTATAATGATAGCTTATACTAATAATGTCGTTTCCACTCTCAACAAAAAAATTAGAAATACTCTATTAAAAAATAATAAAAAATTATTGAATAATAATGAGTATGTGATGGTTACTAGAAATAATTATTTATATGATTTGATGAATGGTGAAATAGTGCAAATAGTGAATGTAGAGAATGAATGTAAAAAAATAGAACATCTGAGATTTAGAAAAGTAAAATTGCAATATGGAGAAGATATTGAAGACGAAATGAAATGTATGGTATTAGAAAATACACTAGAACCTAATTTCACATATACCTTTCAAGATGAATTATTAATATTGAGTTTTATTTTTGAAAAAATTCAAAAAGAGCATCCAGATTTACTTAATAATAAAAAATTATTAATGTATAAACTACAAACTGATCCTTATTTAAATGCTTTACGCTTAAAATATGCTTATGCTATTACTTGTCATAAAGCTCAAGGAGGTGAATGGGATGAAGTTTCTATTGTTACAGAATCTATACTATATCATTCCAGGCAACCTTCTGATTTTGTAAATAAATGGCTATATACAGCTATTACTCGAGCTAAATCTAATGTAAATCTTCTTCGTCGTCCTGCTAGACCAGTTGATTTCATTGATGAACTTAATTTTGATATACATTATAAAATGGGGAAATTTATTCCTCGTTTTTACACGGGTTATATTTATGTAAAAGATATGAAATTATGGACAGCTAAGTCCGGCGTAGACTATGTATCTATAGATAGTGATGAGATATTATTAATTCAAGAAAATAATATACAATGCGACATGCCAGATAGCCTACCTTGCTACGCCTTTTGTAAAAATGGTAAAATTATTCGATGGCAAAAAGATATAGATGAATCTAATGTTGAGTAAAAAAATAAAGTTTTAGAAAATATATATTTAAAGTGAAAATTAAAACATGATTGATTTTAAGACTATTGCAGAGAATTTTGAAAATTATGAAGTTATTAAATTAGTGCAGCAATTTTGTAAAGAAAATAATAATATAGCTCTTGTAGTAGGTGGTGCTATTAGAGATTCTTTATTAGGATTAACAATTGAAGATATAGATATAGTTATACAAGGTGATTGGCAAAAATTAGCTGAATATATCTGTGATAAACTACAAATTAATAATTTGGTTTTTTTTAAACGTTTCTTAGCTGCTCATTTTATTTACAAAGGTATAGAATGGGAAATAACCTCTGCTAGAAAAGAAAGTTATAAACTTCATAGTCGCAATCCAGAAGTAGAACCTACTGAATTAAATGAGGATTTTCTTCGTAGAGATTTTACTATAAATGCTATTGCTATAGAAATATGGCCACAATATGGTAAAATATGGGATCCATATAATGGTCTTGATGATTTAAAAAATCATATTATTCGTACTCCCAATGAACCTAATATTACATTTTCTGATGATCCGTTACGTATGCTTAGAGCTATCAGATTTTCAAGTAAGCTAAATTTTAATATTGAGAAAAATACTTGGCAAGGTATTAAAGCTAATAAAGATCGTATCTCCATTGTAGCACCTGAACGTACTGCAGAAGAATTGAATAAAATGTTATTATTACTTATTCCATCTATCGCGTTTAATTTGCTAGATGATACAGGGCTATTAGATTATATATTACCAGAATTAACTGCTTTGAAAACAATTGATACAGAGCAAGATTTCTCACATAAAGATAATTTCAGGCATTCACTTCAAGTGTTAGATAACGTTAGCCAACAATTAGAAACTTTACCAAATCATCCAAATAACCTATGGTTACGCTGGGCAGCACTTTTACATGATATAGGCAAATCAAAAACGAAACGATTTGATGACAAAACTGGTTTTAGTTTCCATAATCATGAGGTTGTAGGTGCTAAAATGGTACCAATTATCTTTAAGCGATTGCATTTACCATTAAATGAAAAAATGGATTATGTAGTCAAATTAGTTCTACTGCATTTGAGACCTATAGCTTTAGTTGATGATATCGTTACTGACAGTGCTATTAGGCGATTAATCTTAGAGGCAGGAGATGACTTAGATGATCTAATGATCTTATGTGAATGTGATATTACCTCAAAAAATCCATATAAAGTCCAAAAATTTAAAAAAAATCTGAAAAATCTCAAACTAAAATTTGAAGAAATTGAAGAAAAAGATCGATTAAGAAATTTTCAACCACCTATTAGTGGAGAAGTAATAATGCAAACTTTTGATTTGAAACCATCTAAACTAGTGGGTGATATTAAAACTGCTATCAGAGAAGCTATAATAGAAGGTGAAATTCCTAATGATTATGATGCAGCATATAACTATATGCTAAAATATGGAAAAAATATAGGACTAAAGCCTAAAGAATAATATAAAAAAATATTGAAAATGAAGGGATGGAAAGTTAAAAAATTTTTGTTTGAAAATATATTGGATATATTCCAAACAAATAAATATTTCATTAAATACCATTAATAATAAATAATTTTACATATTTAGAAAAAGTAAAATATGTAAAATTATACCTAAAATTCAATAATATAACGTATTATAAATTTAAAAAATTTATATAATTAAAATTCATAATATTTAAAGTATATTCAACAATACTAATTTAATCAATCTTTTCAAATATGGCAAAATAAAATCCAATATTTTTCCAAACATTCATTAAATTCATCATCCTTATCTCCCGCTCTCCCCGTCTCCCCATCTCCCAGTCTCACACACCTTCTCCTGTCCTTTTGCAAATCAATTGATAATCACAATACTTACAATTTTTTTGATCTTTTGTCAATTCAAATGTTATATCTTTTTTTAATTCATCTATTTTATTGCTCAATAAAACATCAAAATCATTCATTTCATTGCAAAAATTAACAACCTTTTTATCTTTCATTAATTCCTTTTGATATGCTTTGTTATAAGATTTTAAATAA
>JASEGF010000051.1:4891-11409 GCA_030017935.1 Bacteroidales bacterium
ATAAACTTCTGCATTATCTACATCATTTTTACAATACAAATAGCAGTAAAAAGCTAGTTGAAAAGCATATTCCATATTAGCATTTTGTTCAAAAAGATTATTAACAACCGTATAGTTTACCCCTTTTTCGCCGCCAGTTTTGAAATCTATTATATATACACCTTTATCATTTTTGATTATCAAATCTATAGTGCCTTTTAATAGTACATTATTTAATGGGGAAATTACTGTTCCCTCTATTTCTAAAATAGTAGCGGGAAAATGAGATGTTGGAGGATTTATTTCTACATCAAAAAATTTATTTAGCATACTTTTTAATTGATGTTTTAGCAGTAGCACTTTTATACTATCATTATTAGGTATTAAAGTATTACATACGGTATCTATATTATTTTTGATGTTTTGCAATATTGTAATATCCACCATTTTATTTTTATAATTAATAAATAAATTATTTAAAGCTTGATGTATCAGTGTTCCTAATTCTCTTTCTAGTGCTTCCTCGGGAAATAAATCATTATCAGTTAAATTTTCTATGTATTTGAAATAGAATTTTCGTGGGCATTGTATATAAGCACTGATGGCATTACGAGCTAATTTATTGTTATTCAGATAGTCATTTACTTTATTTTTAGCATCACTACTTACTGTATGAGTAGTTATTTGTGATGAATTACCGATTTTTTCTGTAAAATTTTTAATTTTTATGCCGCGATATTTTAATTGCAATAAATAAGGACTATAATCGCTCTCCTCATCAGCAATGAACATAGATGAAAGTAGATGAATATCTCGACTACGCTGTAGTAGTCTATAAATATGAAATGCATCTATGCCCTCGCGCCAGTCTTGAGTAGGTAAATTAAAATGTTTCCTAAAATGATATGGGATAAAAGTAGGTATGTATTTGTCGCCAGGAACTATTTTATTATTCAGTGAAAGAATTATTACCTTTTCGAAATCTAAAAGACGACTCTCCATCAGTCCCATAACTTGAATATTATCCAATGGTTCGCCTATGAGGTCTATTTTTATCTCTCTTAATATTTCGGTTATCAGTGATATTAGAAATTTAATATTTATAATTGCTATGTTGTATTGAGCAAGTAGATCATTAATTTCTTGTAATTGAGTATATAATTGCCTTATAGCTTCTAACTCCAATATAAGCATAGAACTCTTTTCTTCTGAATTTATTAAATTTTCCTCTAAATATGATAACAACTCCAATAAATGATTTATAAAATCTGACCTATCCTTAGCATTAATAATAGATAGCAATTTATCAATCAATGGATCATTAGCAGTATTAATATTAATTATTTCAATAAAATCATTGATTTCTTGAGCATTAGAATTATTAGTTTTTTGGGGATCTAAATAATCATTAATTATCTTTTGTACATTAGCATTTTTATAGATTAATGGATGATATATTAGCTCCAACCATTTCTGTTTAGATATTAAAGTTTTACTTTTGTTTTTTCTAATATTATTGTATAAATCAAAAATTTGCATAATTAGAGTGTAAGCATTAGTATTTTTAATAGAATAATTCATTGTTATATTCACAGACTCGATATCATCGGGCAGAGAAGTAAGTACCACAGGTAGCAGACTATCATCGGGCAAAATAATGGCTTGATATTGATCTGGTGAGTTAGTGAGTATAGAAGTGGCATATTTAGCCATCTCCACCTCATTAGTGAAAGAGCAAATTTCTATTTTATCTTTTACATTTGTTAGATCTTCGCCTAGATTATTCGTTTTAACGTCAAAATCATAGGGCATAGGAAAATCTTTAATAAATTTACTCAATTGCTTACCTGCACTATAAAGGTTATTATTTACATATTCATCATCATATTCCCAGATAAAATGTATATCTTTTTCTTGTTTTAAGTCATTTTTTAATTTATAAAATAATTTATACTCTGCTTGTGTAATAAAATTAAACCCTACAAAGTAAAAGATTTTTGAATTGATATTTTTTAAATTATATATTTCATTTTCTACGAAATGTCTAATTTGTAATCCTTCATAAGCTAAATTATTTGCAATTAATGATTCTTTAAATTGTTTGTATAAATCATATAATTTATTCCAAATATCTAAATATGAATTTTCACTATAAGGTTCATTAAAATCCTCAATTAATTTATCAAAATATTTTTTTAATTCTGGGTCTAAATCTAAATTAAAAAGACTTTTTATTTCATTTTCATCTTTAATATTAATAAATAGTTTACTAGCATCTACTAGAGCATTGTCTATGTCATTAAAATCTTTAAGTAGTATATCACCTAGGAAATAAAAATCTTCAAAAGTTTGGTTAACATTATTAGGATAAATTTTTTTAAAAGAATCATACAATTTAAAAATGGAGACTACATCTTCTATTTTAGTAAGTGATGAGTTGTCGTCAATCCAATCTCGCAGAGATACTACTTCTGGCAGGAAAGTTGTTTTTTTAGTAAGTTTAGCTATTTCTTGTTTTAGAAATATACAGGAGCGACGATTTGGCATCAATATAGTAAGATCCTTTAGATTATCTCCATGTTTTTGGTAAATATATTCTGCTACTTCTTGCAAAAATGATTTCATATTTTTTTTAGTTTTTTTAATTAAAAATTATATTTCTACGTTAAGCAATTCAATATTGTCGATATTCAGCAAATATCCTTCGATATCTTTATCAAAAATTTGATGTAGAATTTCAATGTAATTTTTCACTTGTTTTTTATAACCTTCTAAATTTGTTTCGCCCGTTTTGAAATCTACAACAATGATTTTATCGGGATGAATAAATATTTTATCTGGTCTAAACATTTTAGTATCATTAGCTAAATCTCGCTCACTAACAATCTCTTGTGCCTTAGTAAACCAATTTTTTACTTCTGGTTTAGTTGCAAAAATAGTTCTGATATTTTTTTTAATTTTGTCAATATCATCAGTAGTTTTGTGATGTTTTTTTAATATTTTATCAGCATTTTTCTCCCAATTATCTATGTCGTCTATCACTCTGAGAATATCATGTATCAATACGCCATGAGCAATTTTTTCTTTAGTAGATAAACTATAATTTTCCTTTATTTTTATTTCTATACCTACATTTTCTTTTGATGTCCAGTGGAAATTTTCAATAGATCCATCGGTAGCATCGGTAGTATTGTTTACTAAATTTCCAATTTCATAAATATCATAATTTTCATTATAATCTTTTGATTTATAAGTGCTAATTACCCCTAGCCCATCTATTTTAAAATTATTATTTATACATTTCAGAATTTCCTTGCCTATATTTTGATTTTCAATATTAGCAATGAGCACTTTTTTTGCACGAGTCAGAGCTACATAGAGCAGATTGAGATCATCTACAAATTTTTTTGATTTTTCCATGTAATATTCATCTGCGAAATGAGTATTTACAAGATCACTACTTGCTTTTAATAAAAATGCAGGAATATTTGAATTACATAAATTAGGTTTTTTAAACCATAAAAAATCGGATTTATTACCTGTCCAATTGACAAAAGGCACTATCACAGCGTCATATTCTAACCCTTTAGATTTATGAATAGTAGAAATATGAACTCCATTTTTTTCATCAGTTATCTTCAATGACTGTTTCACTCCATTATTCAGGAACCAATTAATAAACATCACCTCATTATTATTGTGCTCTCGCTGATAATTTTTTATTAATTGTAGGAAATGCATGCAAAAGACTTTTTCTTTATCATCTAATCCATTATAAATAATGTTTACCAAATGCTCAGCTTTGAAATATAAGTTTTGAGAAATGAAATTAATATTTTTAGATAAATCATTCATCAAATCATCATAATTTTTTGATTTTGATGTTTTTATAAAATCATAGAAAGCCTCCGACATATAGCTAGCATAAGTAGAGTTATTCTGTAATTTATAAAGGGTGAAAACTATCCATAGCACAGCATCAGAATTAGCAAAACTAATACTCTCATCAGAAATAATTTTGAAATCAGAATCATTATTAGGTGGTTTTTCTAACAAATATTTGAATATTCCTATGGCTTCTTTATTGGTTCTGACGAGAATACCAATGTTTTTGTAGCCATTTTTATACAATTTATCTACATTATCTTTTACTAATTCTAGTACTTCTTTATCTTCTTCATTTTTTGTAGGTTCTGATACATCATCTGTGGCTAAATTTTCTTCATTTGTCGCAATATTTTTATTTTTATTATCTTTTTCTTTTGCAACATAAAGTTTCACATAGCCTTCGAAATTATTAAATTGAGCTTTTTTGGTGTCAGGTATTACTTGCTCTACATTTCTATTCTTATCAGGATCTATGTATATTTCTTTAATGTAATTGATCTTAGCATGGTATCTTGGCTCATCAATATTTTCATTTTTTTCCATAAATAAATCAGTTAACCCTAAAAGTTCACTAAAAAGAGCATTATTAAATTTCACAATATTGGGATATGAACGCCAATTTTCTTTAAGATTTTCTCTTGAAATAAAATTAGGAAAGTCAGTATCAATGGTATCTTTCATAATTTCCCAGTCTCCATTACGCCAACGATAGATAGCTTGCTTGATATCACCTACTAGTAAAACATTATCAGATTGAGTTTGGCTGAGGCTTTCATTAATTAATGGTTTTAGAATTTCATATTGCACATGAGAGGTATCTTGGAATTCATCTATTAGAAAATATTCATAATATACACCAAGTTTTTCATAGATAAAAATATAATTATTTTCGATAAACCTTCTTAGCATTTTCCCAATATCAGACAAAAGCAAGATATTATTTGTTTTTTTGTAATTATCTAAACTTTTCAAAATATCGCTTAGCAGAGCTATATTGTAGATTTGATTAGAAATGATGCGTGCAGTCTCATAATTTTTCCCTTCATTATTTATTAAATCATTATAAGAAATTAATAAATCTTTTATTGTTTGTAAATCATTATTTTGTAAAGTAATCGTATTACTATTACTAAAAATTTTACCATTTAACCCATCATAAAAATAACTATTAGGTAAAAGTTTTTTTATTTCATAACCTTTTTTAAATTTTTCAATTTTTGAACCTAAAAAAGAAGCGGGACCTTTTGATTGTTGATAAAAATTATTTTGAGTTATATTATTCCTTTGACAAATTTTATTAAATTCATTATTTATTTCTTTTGCTTTAACTAAAAAAACATCCATTATATCATTTAAACATTTAATTATACCTTTAAAATCATCATCAGTCAATTTATTAATAAAATCATCCTCATACTCATAGAAAAATTCTTTATTAATTTCTCTAATTAGATCTAGGAGCATATTATTGTAATTAAAAGATTTATCTTGTCTAAGTTTATCCTCTATAAATCTAATAAGCCAACTAAAGGATTGATTATTTTCTTGCAGATTTACAATGAAATCATCTACTGCCTCTCCGTAGATATCATCATTTTTCACAATTAATTCATAATTATACCTGACACCTATCTCGTAGAGAGCGCCTCTAAATAGCCTTTGCAAAAAACTATCAATGGTAGATACAGAAAAGTCCTGATAATTGTGCAGGATATTATATAAAACATTTTTAGCAGCATCAACTATAGCAGCATCAGAGAGTTGATTTATATGATTACCATTAATTTTGCCGTCCGTAGCGAAAGTTTTAAATTCATTTAAAGATTTTGGGTCTTTATTAGCTAGGGAATACAATCTATCTAGTATTCTCAGTTTCATCTCATTCACAGCGGCATTAGTGAATGTGATGGCGAGTATTTTTTTAAATTTATCGGGACTTTCTAATGCTAATTTAACGTAAAACATAGACAATTGATATGTTTTACCACTACCAGCTGAGGCTTCTAATACTTTAATGGACATGTATTGTATGTTTTTTGTAAAAATAAGGAAATAAATTTCAATAAACAAATAAATTTGTTGAATTTACTTTTCTTTGTCAGCCACACAAAGAAAGTAACAAAAGGTAGGAAGTAGTAGAAAGTAGCGAGGAGAAAGTAGCGAGTATATAGGAGAAAGTAGTGAGTATGTAGTAGATAGTAGCGAGTATATAGTAGAAAGTAGCGAAGATAAAGTAGCGAGTATATAGGAGATAGTAGTGAGTATGTAGTAGATAGTAGCGAGTATATAGTAGAAAGTAGCGAGGATAAAGTAGCGAGTATATAGGAAGTAGTTAGAATATAGTAGATAGTAGCGAGGATATAGTAGATAGTAGCGAGGATATAGGAGATATGAGAAAGTATATAGGAGATAGGAGAAAGTATATAGGAGAAAGCTAATGTTCATACTTCTTTCTTTCTCATTGTCTGAAACATGATTTGTGGGATTAAAGGATTTTGGGATAATCATATGGTAATCTGCGGTTCTGACTTTTTAAGGGCTAAAGCTCATCCATCTCTCTATGATAATAGTAGCGAGTATATAGGAGAAAGTAGTGATACCAAGTTGCGTTCTAATATGTAATATTAAGGTGTGGAAAATTTGTTAATGAT
>JASEGF010000052.1 GCA_030017935.1 Bacteroidales bacterium
ATACCTACATACAACGAAATAGAAAATATAGAGCTTATTATTAAAACTGTATTTTCATTACCAGAAGCTTTTGATATTTTAGTGGTAGATGATAATTCACCTGATGGCACAGCTGATATTGTAAAAAAAATGATTCCGCAATATCCAGATTCATTGCATTTATTATTAAGAGAGCAAAAAGAAGGATTAGGTAGAGCATATATAGCAGGTTTCAAATGGGCTCTAGAGCATGGGTACGAATATATTTTAGAAATGGATGCTGATTTTTCTCATAATCCTGCCGACTTAGTTAGACTATTAGCTACTTGTAGAGACGAAGGTTATGATTTATCTATTGGCTCTCGCTATATTTCAGGTATTACAGTGATGAATTGGCCACTATCTCGTGTACTTTTATCTTATTTCGCTTCTAAGTATGTAAATTTAATCACGGGAATGCCTATTAAGGATTCTACGGCTGGTTTTGTATGCTATAGAGCTAATTTTTTATCTTATCTTAATTTAGATAAAATATCATTTGTAGGATATGCTTTTCAGATAGAAATGAAATACTATGCATATAAGCTTGGATTTAAAATCAAAGAAGTACCAATAGTATTTTCTGAGCGTCTAAGAGGGCAATCTAAAATGAATAAAAAAATTGTTTTTGAGGCAATGTGGGGTGTTATGCAACTACGTTTTCGTAATGCAAAAAAAATTGTAAAATCATAATGGACAATTATCATATCATAAATGTCCATATCATTAATGAAGGTCAAATATCTTTGGGCGAAGTTTTCATCTCTAAAGGAATTATTGAAAAAATAAATTTTAATATTACCAGTAAAACACCAACAAATTATCAACAAATTGATGGCCATGGTAATTATTTAATTCCAGGGATCATTGACACGCATGTGCATTTTCGTGAGCCAGGCTATAATGATAAAGCTAGCATTCATACAGAGTCATTAGCAGCTCTCTATGGAGGTGTAACTTCATTTATAGATATGCCAAATACACTGCCACCTACTACTGATAAAAGCCTTCTAGAGCAGAAATTAGATATCGCTAACAAAGATTCTTTCATAAATTATGGCTTCTATCTGGCAGCTGTAGATGATAATTTCTCTGAAATACAAAAAATAGAACCTAGTGAATTAGCTGGTATAAAAGTTTTTTGGGGCAATACTACTGGCAATCTGTCCCTCAAAAATCCAACTGTAATTAATCAAGTTTTTCAATTGCCATATTTGATAGCTGTACATGCTGAGGATAATACTACAATCAACTTAAATAAAGAGTTGTATTTAGATCTTTTTGATAACGATGTTTTTATTCATCCAATTATTAGAAATATAGATGCATGCATCAATGCAGCCAAAGATATTTTATCGATTGCAAAAAATTATAATACTCGTTTGCATTATTTACATATTTCTCACATAAATGAGCTAAATTTCATTTATAATTTTAAAAATAAACTTTCTAATTTGTCTGTTGAAACTTGTCCACATTATCTATACTTCGATTTATCAGATTATGCTACTTATGGCAATTTAATAAAAGTAAATCCATCAATAAAATCTACTAAAGAGCAACGAATGCAATTATTAAATTCTTTAAATTTGATTGATACTATTGGTAGTGATCATGCTCCACATTTGAAAAATGAAAAGTTGAATTCTTATGAATTATCTCCATCTGGCATACCATCTATTCAGCATGAATTAGGTCTGATGTGGGCTCTGGCAGAAAAAAATTTTTTGTCTTTGCCAGATTTAATAAATAAAATGGCTCATAAACCAGCTCAAATATTTAGAATTGATAAAAGAGGTTTTATCCGTGAAGGATATTACGCAGATTTAGTTTTAGTAAAGAATAATGCCCATGAATTAATAACTAGTGATAAACTGAAATATAAATGTGAATGGAGCCCATACGAGAATTTTATAATTCCAATTACTGTTGATAAAGTATGGATAAATGGAGAAATAATGCTCGACAATAATTCAATAATTCCAAATAAATCTGCATTACCTCTACATTTTAATAATCCAAAATAACTTTTAATAATTGAAATATTTTAACTAATTTTGACATTTGATATAAAAATTTAAAAACTAAATTAATACTAATGAATTTAAATAATTGCTATAAAATATTAGGGATAGATCCAGGGTCCAATATAACAGGTTACGCTATAATAGGAGTAGATAATTATAATCTATTTACTATAGACATAGGATGTATAAATGTAAAGAAAGTAAAAGATCATTTTGAGCGAATTAAACTAATACATAAAACAGTGAAAGAATTGATAAATTCTCACAAACCGAATGTATTGTCAATAGAAGGGCCTTATTATGGGCAAAATGTACAATCTATGCTAAAGCTAGGACGTGCACAAGGGGTAGTGATAGCTGCTGCATTAGAGTATGGCATTGATGTTTATGAGTATGCTCCCAGAAAAGTAAAAATTTCTGTAACAGGCAATGGTAGGGCATCTAAAGAACAAGTAGCAGGTATGATAAATAATATACTTCAAATAAAAGATGATTCTTTACCTTTCGATGCTACAGATGCTGCAGCAATAGCTTTATGCCATTATTATTCAGATTATTCTAGGATAATACCTAAAGAAGATGTACATTTTAGAAAAAATAAATGGCTCCAATTTATCGAAGATAATCCTGATAGAATCATTCAAAAATAAAACAAAAAAACAAATATTATGAAAGAAACAATTAAAAATTTAGCAAAAGCCTTTATAGGAGAAAGTCAAGCCAGAAATCGCTATACCTTTTATTCTAAAATAGCAAAAAATGAAGGGTATGAGCAAATAGCTGAAATATTTACTATGACAGCAGATAATGAACGTGAGCATGCTAGCTGGTTATTTAAACATATTAATGAACTAAAAAAAGAATCTACTGAGAATTTAGATGAAATTATTGTAGAAGCCGGTGCTCCCACTACATTAGGCACAACAATAGATAACTTAAAAGCAGCCATAGCTGGAGAAACATATGAATTTACAAGTATGTATCCAGAATTTGCTGATGTTGCTGAGAAAGAAGGCTATACTGCTATAGCTAATAGATTGAGAGCTATTGCTGTAGCTGAACAACACCACGCTGAACGTTATGAAAAAATTCTAAAAGAGGTAGAAGCTGGTACATTCTTTAAAAAAGATCAACCAGTAGTATGGTTCTGCAGAGAATGTGGTTATATGCATATCGGTACCGAACCACCTCAAGTATGCCCTGCATGTTCTCATCCTCGTAGCTTCTATCAATTAAAAATAGAACAATATTAATTTTTTAAATAATTTCACTGTAAAAAAGTCGAAGCTATGTTTCGACTTTTTTATTATAATTTTTAAAAATTGGAAAAAGAAATAATTTTTTTAAATAAAAAATAATTTATAATTTTGCACTCTAAAATTTAGAAATATGTATTTAACACCAGAAAAAACAAGAGAACTTGTTATAAAATTTGGCGGAAGTGAAAAGAATACAGGTGATACATCTGTTCAAATAGCTATTTTGACAGAAAGAATCCTGCATTTAACAGATTATATGAAAGAAAATAAAAAAGATTTTTCTGCAAAACGTTCTCTATTGACTTTGGTTAATAAACGTAAACGTTTATTAAAATATTTAAAAAGAGAAAATTACGATAAATATATAGATGTTACTAAACAACTTAATATTCGTAGATGATTTTCAAAGATAAATCTATCTTTTTCAATATTTAATGAACCTTTTTCAAAATTTTAAATATAATTAGCGAATGATTTGTGCTAATTATATTTTTATTTATTAATAATAAAAATTTATCAGATGCAAGAATTTATAGAGACAATTAATCTACCAAATGGGCAGATAGTAGAAATATCAACAGGCAAATTAGCTAAACAAGCTGATGGATCAGTTGTAGTGAAATGTGGAGATATGATGCTTTTAGCAACTGCAGTTTCAAAAAATGAGCCTACACCAGATGCAGATTTTATGCCATTAACAGTAGAATATCAAGAGAAATATGCTGCAGCAGGTCGTTTCCCAGGTGGTTTTCTAAAAAGAGAATCTAGACCATCAGAATACGAAATACTTATTGCTAGATTAGTAGATCGTGCTTTGAGGCCCATTTTCCCAGAAAACTATCACGCTGAAACTCAAGTGTTAGTATTTCTTATCAGTGCAGATCCTAATTATCCGCCAGATGCATTTGCAGCATTAGCAGCATCAGCAGCTCTTACTATTTCTGACATTCCTTTTGACCAGCCAATTTCAGAAGTTAGAGTAGCTAAAATAAATGGTGAATTCAAAATAAATCCCACAATTAATGAGATAGAATTAGCTGATTTAGATTTAATGGTTGGTGGCACATTAACTGACATTAATATGGTAGAGGGAGAGAGCAAAGAAGTAGATGAAAACACTATCATAGAAGCTCTCAAGATAGCTCATGAATATATTAAACTTGAAATCGAAGGACAAATGCGTCTCAGAGAAAAAGCTGGAAAACCTAAACGTATCTATGACCACGAAGTAAATAGTGAGGAAATTAAACAAAAATTAGAAGATTTTTGCTATGACAAAGTTTTATCAGTGGCTCGTGAACATTTAACTTCTAAAAAAGAACGTCAAGAAAAATTCGATGCAATAAAAGAAGAATTTTTAAATCAATTCACTGAAGAAGAGAAAGCTGAAATAACATCAATGGTAAATAGATATTTCCATGATTTACACAAAAGAGCAGTTAGGCAGATGATACTAGAAGATGGGAAAAGATTAGATGGTCGCTCCTTAGATGAAATAAGACCAATTTGGTGCGAGGTTAATTATTTACCTTCTGCTCATGGTTCTGCTATTTTCACTCGCGGAGAAACGCAAAGTTTAACCACAGTAACTTTAGGTACAAAACTAGATGAACAATTAATAGACGGAGCAGTCTTCGAAGGGACAAGTAATTTTTTATTACATTATAATTTTCCACCTTTTTCTACTGGAGAAGTTAAACCATTACGCTTGGGGCGTAGAGAAATAGGACATGGAAATTTAGCTCTTAGAGCATTAAAAAATATGATAGTACGCAATGAAGATAATCCATATACCATAAGAGTAGTGTCAGATATATTAGAATCTAATGGCAGCTCATCAATGGCTACGGTATGTGCTGGTTCTTTAGCACTTATGGACTCTGGAGTTAAAATGAGTAAACCTGTATCAGGTATCGCAATGGGACTAATAATGGATGAAACTACTGGTAAATATGCAGTGTTAAGCGATATATTAGGAGACGAAGATCATCTGGGCGATATGGACTTCAAAGTAGCTGGTACAGCTGATGGCATAACTGCTTGCCAAATGGATATAAAAGTAAAAGGTTTGTCATTTCAAGTGTTATCAGAGGCTCTATTACAAGCAAAGAAAGGAAGATTACATATATTAAACATAATGAATCAAACTATTTCTGCTAGTAGACCAGACTATAAACCAAATGTTCCACGCTATAAGAAATTAACTATTCCGCGCGAATTTATGGGTGCTGTGATTGGCGTCGGTGGCAAAGTGATTCAAGAACTACAAAGAGAAACTAATAGCACTATAGTTATAGAAGAAGCAGGTGAAATGGCTGTAGTAGATATCTTCTCTACTAATAAAGAAGGTTTAGAAAAAGCTGTTAATAAAATCAAAGCCATAACTACTGTTCCACAAATAGGTGATGTATTTGATGGTATAGTGAAATCTATCCAAGCTTACGGAGCTTTTGTAGAAATATTACCAGGTAAAGAAGGTCTATTGCATATTTCAGAAATTGATAATAAACGTGTAAATGATGTAAATGATTACTATAAAGTAGGTGATCATGTTCAAGTAAAAATATTAGACATCGATACCAAAACTGGAAAATTTAAACTTTCTCACAAAGCATTAATTAAAAATCAAGGTGATAGGATATAGTATATAGGTGATAGGTGATGGGTGATAAGTGATAGGAGACTTGGTGACTGGGAGACGGGGTGAGATGAGGAAACGGGGAGCGATCATGAGTGTTAAGCTTGAGTATTTTCTAAAAAACTACTCAAGCTTAATTTTTTTATTTGTGTTGATTTGTGTGCATTCGTGGACAATAAATATCTAATCTGCAATATTTATAATTTCATACACAGATTTACACAAATTATCAGTGATAATTTAGTTATTTGAGTGAATTTGTAAATTAATTTACAATTAATATCTTAACAAACTAATAAAATTATCAACTAATAAACTTTAATTAATAATTTGTGATCATTTGTGTGCATTTGTGGATTAACTTAAAATTAATATCTTACTAAACTCCTAAACTTATATACAAATTGATAATTGATTTATAAATAATTTTTATTCAAAAATCAATTATATCGGGCAAACCATCCCAGGTACTAGCTGAGCTTCTACAGTTAAAAGTAATTCTCCATTTTCTGAAACTTTGTAAACAGAGCCATTGTGCATATAGTCTTTTACATCGCTCACCCAGAAACAGTTAGCATCATCATCCCACATTAAATAATACAAACTAGAACTACTAGACACACTGAATAAAGTATTGATAGTCAATATGTTTTGATCATCAATAGTAGCATATTGTATAGCATTATTATTAAGAAAATACATTTTCCCATTTTTAATAATTAAATATGATGGATAATCATTGTTATTAGGAAAAGTCCAGGATTGCTCAATTTGATAATTATTTAAAGAGATTTTTGAAATTTTAGCATTCTCTTCGTGCATATATCCACCAGTTGTCATTACCCATAAGTAATTATCTTTATATACAATTGTTTGAGGTTCTATACCAACTAGTATACTATCTATCAATAGATTCTGCACTGGATCGATAACCATTACAAATTTATTAGCTTTTCCGCTATAATAACTAGACCAAGCTAATCCATATATTTTACTATTCACTTCAATTATTTGCTCTATAGGTCTATCACAATATATTTTAGAAATATTATTGTCTATAGCATTTATTACATACAAATAAGGTTCTGTAAGGCTAGATATATAAATGTGTCGCAAATCTCTAATAAATATTTCTCTGGGCGATGGTATATCATATTCGCCAAGAAGTAAAAAATTATGTAAGTTTACCATATAAACTTTATTAGAATTATTCACAGTGATTATAGCTGCATCATCTGAGATGGCTAATCTATATGGAGTATCACCAATTAATTTTTTATTGGAATAATAAAAAATTTGATGTTTCACAGCCTGAGAAGCATAATCATAATAAGAAATTTCACCATTACCTTGACCAAAAAGTCCCTCATTTACAATAAGAATTCCATCTTTTATGAGACTATTATCATTATTGTTATTTACAGAAGTCTCATTAGGCTCATCATTATTACAACTAATAAAAATGAGAGCAAAAATTAAAAAAATAAATAAATTTAACTTTTTCATAATTTTGATTTTATTGGTTAAAAAAATTATTAAATTCAATATGAATTGAAAAAATAAAATATCTTTTAGGCATAGGATACCATGCTACAGTATAATAATTGGCATTAGTTAGATTTTTTACCCATAAGCTATAGAGTATAGATATTTTATTAATATTGTGCCTGTATGACAATCCAAGATTATGAATCGAGTACCAAGGCAAAAATCTATCATTATCAAAAGTAGTAAAACGTTTAGAATTGTATGAAAATTCATAATTTATCACCCAATGATTTTTTATAGATACATCAATGATCTCATTAAAAATATATTTAGGTACATAAATAAGCTCTTTATGAGCTTCTCTATCTTCAGCGTGCTGAGCTAAAAAATTTGATGAAAAACGCAAAACAAATTTTTTAAATGAAAAATTCAACTTCCAGTTAGTCTGTAAACCATATTGAATAGTTTTATTAATATTAATAGGTGTCCAAATAGCTTGATTGTCAGAAGGTTTCCATTGTATTAAATTATCAGTAAAATAATAATAAGGATTAATTTCAAATATAGAAGCTATAATACCTTTGTTCAGTATCCATTTCATTTTAATATCAACATTATTGCTTGCTTCTGGCATTAGATCGGGATTACCACCTGGAACCCAGTACAAATCATTGAATGAAGGCAACCTTTCTAGATGACTAAAAGCACTTGATATAATAAAATTGTGATTACCAGATTTCCATTTTTTACTAATACCTAATCCACCTTGCGGATAAAAATTTTTAAAATTTTTAATTTGTAATTGCTCACTGACCCAGAATTGCCAACCATTTTTTTCATAATTATAAATAAAAGATTGATCTGTAATATATCTGTAAGCTATTTTCTGATATGCTGAGCTATTCAAATATTGATATGCCAACCTAATTCTCATCAATAATTGATGTTTATCCTTAGTGAAAGTAGATTGATGATAAAACTGTGGAGCAAAACTTTTAGAAATAGTCTCAGCTTTAGGAAAATAAGAATTGTATTTGTACTGCTCACTATACCACCCAAAAGATGAATAATGCTGCCAATGATAACTCGACGACCAATTATATCTAAGATAAAATAATTGAATATCTTCATTTTGTGTAGCGTCTTTATCTATCTGTGCAGTTAATATAGATGTAGGTATTTCATTTAGATGATGTTGCAGATTAAATCCAGTTTGCCATTTATTAAATTTAAGGTCAAAGGCTAATTGATGCCCCAAATGTTCATTATCTTTTTTCTTTTCCAATGTATCGTTATGCATAGGATTATTGAAATTATAATAATTTTTATCAAAATTGCCATTATACTGCACCCTAAAAGCATTGCCATTATTTAATTGCTGTAATACAGAAAATCCAAAATCATTATTATTTATATTTGCAAATGAATAATCAAGATTATATTTATTATTATCAGATAGAATAGATTCTACTTCTATTATAGAACCTAAAGCTCCAGGATAACCTAAAGATGAAAAAGCTCCTTCATAGTTACTAATATTAATATTATTTGAATAAAATGATGACCACAAACTCTGCCCAAGAGAATAAGATAAAAGTGGAATATCATTCCATATCAATAAAGTATGTCCAGCACCAAAACCACGAAATGAAATTGATGCATTCTGAACGCCATATTCTTTAAGATACACTGGCATTTGCATATTAATCATATGTAACCATTGTCTTTCAGCAATAGGAATGAAAAACATAGAATCATCAATAGAAATAGAATTAATATGAGGATAAAGCCTACCTAGCTTTTTATTAAAATCTATGATTTCAATTTTGTTTAAATATATAGTATCCTGACAATAAGAATGGTATGAGATTAAAACAAATGTAATAAAACAAAATAAAACTATCAATCGTCGTAAAAATTTAATCATTAAAATGATTTTTAACAATTTCTACTCTTTTTGACCCCGAAAAGAATAGTCCTATAAAGGATAAAAAGTTTTAGCAGGTCTTCTGGCTTGCTCACCTCTACCACCTTCCCATCTGAAAACAGATAGTGGTTAATAATCTAAAAGATAGAGGCAATAAAAAAAGAGCTCACAGCTGCGGGCACAGCTCGGGATTCACACCCGATTCCCTATTAGTTTATTAATCAAGAAAGTATGATTAATAAACACTAAAACTATTGGCAAAATTAAAAAGAATATTTTATTTAGCAAATTATTTAAAAGATATCATATAAAAAATTATTCCGAATTTTGCTAAAAAAATAACAGTATGAAGATTAATTCAATTTTAGTGCATGGTAGTGAAATCGAAGACGAAATGGGTAGCGTGGTAACCCCGATTTATCAAACATCAACTTTCAAATTTAAAGATGCACAACAAGGAGCAAATAGATTTGCTGGCAAAGAAGAAGGCTACATTTATACTAGATTAGGCAATCCTACTATTAAAGCTCTAGAAAAGAAATTAGCACTTTTAGAGCATGGATATGATGCATTAGCATGTGCATCTGGTATGGCTGCAGTTAATACAGCACTATTAAGCTTATTACAAGCGGGAGATCATATGATCAGTACCGATGCTATATATGGTTGTACATTTGATGTATTTACTGAAAGCTACTTAAAATTTGGTATAGACATATCTTTTGTGGATACTAGTAATCTTGACTTAATAGAAAAAAACATTAAGCCAAATACAAAAGTGATATATTTAGAGACACCAGCTAATCCTACATTGAAAATAGCAGATCTAGAAGCAATATGCAAAATAGCAAAACAACATAATATTTATGTAGTCGTAGATAATACTTTCGCCTCACCCATTCTCCAAAATCCCATTGACTTTGGAGCAGATTTAGTTGTACATTCACTTACTAAGTATATTAATGGGCATGCAGACATTGTAGGTGGTGCTGTAATTGCAAAAAACAAAGATTTATACGATATTTTATATCCTACATTTAAAAATATGGGATTTAATATGGACCCACATCAAGCTTTTTTAGTAGATAGAGGTTCTAAAACTATGAATTTGCGTGTATTGAAATGTCAGGAAAATGCACAAAAAGTTGCAGAATTTTTAGAAAAAAATAATAAAGTTGCTTCTGTAGCTTATCCTGGTTTAAAATCTCATCCACAATACGATTTAGCCAAAAAACAAATGCGTGGGGCTGGTAGTATGATTAGTTTTGAGCTAAAAGGTGGTTATGCAGCTGGCCAGAAACTAATGAATTCTGTAAAATTAATAACACTAGCAGTATCATTAGGAGGAATAGAAAGTTTGATTCAGCATCCTGCATCTATGACCCATGCTCATGTATCAGAAGAAGCTAAAAAAGCTGCATTTATCACTGACGGTCTTGTTCGTTTATCTGTAGGTATAGAAGATATTGAAGATTTATTAGAAGATTTAGATCAAGCATTACAAAAAATTTAATTAATTTGTAAAAAATTTTCAGTTTAATTTTGTCAGTATAAAAATTAAGATTAATTTTGCACTCACAATTTTCGGAAAGAAAAAAGGCAATGTAGCTCAGTAGGCAGAGCACATCCCTTTTAAGGATGGGGTCCCGGGTTCGAGCCCCGGCATTGTCACTAAAATATTTTGTATTTTCTAAATAAGATATCTTTCTTACAAAAATAATCTACTTTATTACAAAACTTATTATCAAAGAGATATTGTGAAATAAGCAATAATTTTAAGGCAAAAACTTAAGGGAATAATTTTGAAAAGGTATAAGAAGAACCTGTTGAAAACAGGTTCTTCTTATTAGTAAAAATATAATTTTTATGAAATAAATATGTTTTTTATTATATAATTTT
>JASEGF010000053.1 GCA_030017935.1 Bacteroidales bacterium
GTCATCGCACGATAGATGGGCGTGGGAGCGGTATTGGAGATTGATGAAGTCGAAATATTGATATAATACTAAAATTTAAACAATTGAAAATTGTTATTACTTCCCCTTTTTATCCAAGAAACTCAAACTACCAATAAGCATTTAATTTATTATTTAAAACAATATTATAAAAAAAGTAATAATTCCCTTTTTAAATAATTTTTTTTGCAATATTTCAAAAATGTAATATCTTTGCCAATGTAAAAAAATAAAATAAAATGTCTGATTATAAAAGTATAGGTAAAATTATACAGATTATCGGTCCAGTAGTAGATGTAGCCTTTGATGACGAAAAAGATTTACCTAATATTTATGATGCATTAGAAATAAAAAGATCCAATGGTGAAAGCTTAATATTAGAAACTCAGCAAGCCATCGGAGAAAATGCTGTACGCACTATTGCTATGGATAGTACTGATGGATTATTTAGAGGTATGGAAGTTTATAACCGCGGTGATGTAATTTCTATGCCAACAGGTAGTGAAATTAGAGGTAGATTATTTAATGTTATTGGTAAAAACATAGATGGACTCCCGCAGGTAGATACTAAATCTCGTTCACCTATTCACAAAGATCCACCTAAATTTGATGAATTATCTACTAAAACCGAAGTATTATATACTGGTATTAAAGTTATAGATTTGATAGAACCATATGCTAAAGGTGGTAAAGTAGGTCTATTTGGTGGTGCTGGTGTAGGTAAAACTGTCATTATTCAAGAGCTAATGAATAACATTGCAAAACAATATAGCGGTTTTTCTGTCTTTGCTGGTGTTGGAGAAAGAACTCGTGAAGGAAATGATTTATTACGTGAAATGATTGAGGCTGGTCTTATTAAATATGGTAAAGAGTTCATCGAGGTTATGGAAAAAGGTGGTTGGGATCTTTCTAAAGTAAATCAAGAAGAATTTAAAGATTCTCTTTTGACAATGGTTTTTGGGCAGATGAATGAACCTCCTGGAGCACGTGCACGTGTAGCTTTGAGTGGTCTTACTTTAGCTGAATATTTTCGTGATGGTGATGAACAAAGTGGAGGTAGGGATATTTTATTTTTCATAGATAATATTTTCCGTTTTGTACAGGCTGGTTCAGAAGTATCTGCTTTATTAGGGCGTATGCCTTCTGCTGTTGGTTATCAACCAACATTGGCTACAGAGATGGGTTTATTACAAGAGAGAATAACCTCTACGAAACGTGGTAGCATCACTTCTGTACAGGCTATTTATGTTCCTGCCGATGACCTTACTGACCCTGCTCCTGCTACTACTTTTGCTCACTTGGATGCTACAACTGTCCTTAGCCGTCAAATTTCTGAACTTGGCATTTATCCTGCTGTAGATCCATTAGATAGTACATCTAGAATTTTAAGCCCTGATATCGTAGGTGAAGAACATTATAAAACTACTCAACAAGTAAAAGAAATATTACAACGTTATAAAGAATTACAAGAAATTATAGCTATTTTAGGTATGGAGGAATTATCTGAAGAAGATAAACTTGTTGTCCACAGAGCTAGGCGTGTACAAAGATTTCTATCTCAGCCATTTCATGTAGCAGAGCAATTTACAGGTATACCCGGTGTTATAGTTAGCATAGAAGATACTATTAAAGGATTTCAAATGATTATTAATGGCGAAGTAGATGATCTACCTGAGGCTGCTTTTATGATGGTCGGCACTATAGACGATGCTAAAGAGAAAGCTAAAAAATTATCTAATTAATTTTTAAAAAATTTAATGATCATTATGTCTATTTATGTTGAATTAATAAATCCTACAAAAATTATATACAAAGGAGAAGTAGATACTATTTGGTTGCCTGGTATCGTAAGTCCTTTTCAGGTTTTGCCTAATCATGCTCCTCTGCTTTCTGTACTAGATAAGGGAACTATAAAAATTAAAATTAATGATCAATTTAAAAATTTTGAGATTGATGGTGGTATAGTAGAGGTTAAAAATAACAAACTGAGAATTCTTATTGATTGATTTTATAATAATTTGTCTTTGTAAATTTTAGAAAATAAGTATAAATCTGCGATAGCAAAAAGAGAAATAGCTTCGATAACTGGTGGTAATCTTAATATGAATGCAGTATCATGTGAGCCTTTAATTTCATGAATCTCCATTTTTTTATTCGTAAAATTTAAACTTTCCTGTGGTTTAGATATACTAGCAGGCGGACGTACTGCTATATTATAAATTATTGAATTCCCATTAGTTATTCCACCTTGAATTCCACCACAGTGGTTTGTAGCAGTTTGCCCATTTTCTGATATGAAAATGTCATTGTATTCACTTCCTTTCATTAATGGTGTTTGCCAACTGTCTCCAAAGCCAACAGCTTTGATGCCTGGGATAGAAAAAAGTAAATGACTAAGATAGCTTTCTACACTGTCAAAAAATGGTTCACCTAATCCTGCTGGCACATTTGCAATCTCACAAATAATCTCTCCTCCCAGACTATCTCCTTCATCTTTAATTTTTTCCCAATTTATGTTTTCTGGAATTTCTCCATGAATATGAGAAATATAGGCTTTTGCAGTAATTGTAGGTATGCATTTAGCCGCTATCAATCCAGCTATCATTATTGGCAATGTCATTCTACCTGATGCTATTCCACCACCTCTAATATCTGCGTCCTTTCCATATTTGATAGATTGAGTGAAATCAGCATGGCCTGGTCTATGCCAAGATTTGAATAAGTCATAGTTTTTAGAATCTTTGTGCTCATTATCAAATAAAATAGTTATTGGTAGACCAGTAGTTACATCATTGACGACACCAGTTACTATTTTGGGGATATCCTTTTCCACTCTATCTGTAGTAGCTGTGGTTCCGCCTTTCCTTCTGTCTATATATTCTGTGAAATCTTTTACATTTATATTTAATCCCGAGGGAATGCCTTCTAATATTACACCCATTAATTGATCATGTGAGCTACCGAAAAGATGCATTTTTATAATTTTGCCAAATGAATTAGCCATATTCAATAATTGTTTAACAAAATTAAATTATTATTTGCTATTCATTATTTTTTAATTTATTCTATCTATTTTTGTTTATATATAATTCACGACTCTTTTTTTAAATCTTAATTTTTTAAAAAATATAATATGATTTTTATCAATTTATAATTAAAATAAAAAATTTAATATAATTTTGTAGTAAAAATTATTTATGTTTGATACTAGTCATTTACATCCAATGATTGTTCATTTTCCCATTGCTTTAGTAATGGTAGGATTTTTATTTGAAATTTGCACTTTAATATTTAAAAAAGAGCTATGGTTACCTAAAGCTAGCTACTGGTTACTTTTATTAGGAACATTGGCAGGTATTGTTGCTTATGTTAGTGGTGAACTTTTTACTAGCGATTTTAGTGGTACTGCTGCTATAGTTAAGCATACTCATGAGACATTAGCAGCTATCACTTTAGTTACATTAATAATTAATTCTATTCTAAAAATTTACATAAACAGAAAACATTTAGAGCATACTGGTTTACGCTGGGTGTCATTTGCTTTATATTTATTATCAGCTATATGTGTGGGAATTACAGGATTCTACGGTGGTAATTTAGTTTACAATTATATGATGCCATTATAAAACAAAAAATATATAAATATGAAAAAATTAATTTTTTTAGGATTTTTAAGTATAATCCTTTTTGCTAGTTGTCAAAATACTAGTAAAGACAAGACAATTGCAAATTTAAAAGAAGGTATTAAGGGAGAAACTACTGCAAGTGCTAAATACGCTGCTTTTGCTACAAAGGCTTATGAAGAAGGTTATGATACTATCGCTAAGCTATTCGAAGCTGCATCTAAATCAGAATCTATTCATGCAGCTAATCATAAAAAAGTTTTGGATTCTTTAGGCGTCCAAATGGATGAATTTACTCCGGAATTTACAGTAGGCACAACTGCTGAAAACCTAAAAACTGCTATAAAAGGAGAATCTTATGAAACAGATACTATGTATGTAAAATTTATTAATGATGCTAAAGCAGAAAAGGTAAATGATGCAGTTAAATCTTTTACTTGGGCTATTGATACCGAAAAAAAACATTTAGATTTTTATAAAAAAGCACTTGCTGCATTAGAATCAAATAATGAAAGCTCATTGCCTGCTAGTTATGCTGTTTGCCCTATTTGTGGTAATACTTATGATGGTGCAAATATTGATGAAAAATGTGCTTTTTGCCAAGCCCCTAAAGATAATTTTTTTACCTTTTAAGTTATTAGTTATAGTTTAATTTATATTTGTTATTAAAAAGAGAGGTATTAAGTTAAATATCTCTCTTTTTTTTCTTATAATTTGATAAATTTTATATATATTTGTATTTAATTTGTAATTAAAAATATTTTAATGGGTTTAAAAAATACTATTGGTATATTTATATTTTTCATTTTAGCTATAGTGAGATTACATGCTCAAAATTTCACTGAATTGACCTTTGTTGAAAATAAAGGTCAATTCAATGAGGAGGTAAAATATAAAGCTAATATTGGGAATAATGATATTTACATTACTACAAAAAGTATTAAAATCAATTTAATAGATCCATCTTTTAGTGATTCTATCCATCATAAAAAAATGCATGCTCCTAACAATAAGCAACAAAATCATTTACCTTTAACAATAAAAGGTCATGTGCTAGAAATACAATTTAATGATGCAAATATCCCATCATTTGAAAGTAAAGATTCTATGCCATACTATTTGAATTATTACTTAAGTAATAATTCAAATAAATGGGCTACTAAGATTCATCCAGTGAGAATAATAAAAATGCATGAATTATATGATGGCACAGATGCTTTGATTACTAGTAGAAATGGTAATTTAGCAATAGATTTTTATTTATCTCCACATGCAAAGGTTAGAAATATTAGTTTTTCTATTTTAGGAGTTGAAAATATAAAACTAAATGATAGCCTAATCACTATTCCTACTACAGTAGGAGTGTTGCAATTAAAATCACCTAGAGCGTTTCAAAATGATAGAGAAATACCGATAAAATATAAGATAAAAGGGAATAATATTTCATTTGTTTTGCCAGAAGGTTATGATAAAAGCAAAGAGCTGCATATAGATCCAGATATTATGTTTTGTTCTTACTCTGGGGCTACTTCAGATAATTGGGGTTACACAGCTACATATGATGAACAGGGTTTTTTATATACGGGAGGTAATAGTTTCGCAATGGGATATCCTACTACCCTTGGTGCTTATGATACTATTTTTAATGGGAATGTAGATGCGGTAGTGTCTAAATATGATACTACAGGATCATATCTAATATATAGCACTTATTTAGGAGGTAGTGGTTATGAAGTGCCTATAAGCATGGTAACAAATGATCTAGATGAATTATATGTCCTTACTATTACTGGATCTAGCGATTATCCATATTCTACTGGCTGCTATGATTCTACTTTTAATGGAGGTACAAATTATACATTGACTTATGTGATTAACTATACTAATGGCAGTGATTTAGGTATAACTGCTTTTTCACCTGATGGTACAGCATTAATAGCCTCTACCTATGTGGGTGGTACAGCTAATGATGGATTAAATGCCGCTACACCATTATTACATAATTATGCAGACGATGCTAGAGGAGAGATTATATTAGGTAGGAATAATGAAGTTTACATAGCTGGCAGCACATATTCAAATGATTTTCCTACTACTACTAATACATTTCAACCTATTCCATCTTCAGGACAGAAGGGGTTTGTTACTTGTTTAGATAGATATTTATCTCAAATTATGTGGAGTAGCTATTTTGATGGCAATGGTCATGATGCTATTTATAGCATTTTCCTGGGTAGACAAGATGCTATTTATATAGCAGGTGGCACTACTAGTAGTGATTTACCTACAACAAGCAATGCAATAATGCAAAATTTTCAAGGTGACGTTGATGGATTTATTGCTAGAATTAGCAATAATGGTGCTTTTCTAAATGCTTGCACATATTTTGGTACTCCTCAGTATGATCAAGTCTTTTTTGTGAGGACTGATAAATATGATAATGTTTACATATATGGACAATCAAATAATGCAACAAATTTATTAGTGCAAAATGCTGGTTGGTATACTCCATCTGGTGGACAATTCATTACAAAATTGAATAAATATTTAACTACTACTTACTGGTCTACAAGATTTGGTACTACACCAGGATTTATTAATCTTAGTCCATCTGCATTAACAGTAGATTATTGCAATAATATTTATTTATCTGGGTGGGGTGGCAACCTGAATGGGGGCAGTACAAGTGGGTTACCTATTACTTCAGATGCTTTTCAGACTAGTACTGACGGTAATGATTTCTATTTCCTATCAATAGACCAAGATGCTACTACATTATTATTTGCTTCATATTTTGGTGGCAATATTAGTATGGAGCATGTAGATGGTGGCACTAGTCGCTTTGATAGGCTAGGTCGTCTATACCAATCTATCTGTGCAGGGTGTGGCGGTAATAGTGATCTGCCTACTACTACTGGTGCCTGGTCCAATACTAATAATTCTTTTAATTGCAATAATGGTGTTGTGAAAATAGATTTTCATTTACCTGCAATTGTAGCTGATTTTAATGCACCTAATATAGTGTGTCTACCTGATAGTGTGCATTTTATTAATATTAGTCATATACCCTCCACTAGCAACACTACTTTTCATTGGAATTTTGGTGATGGCTTTTCATCTAATCTTATGAATCCTACACATTATTACTCTAGTGCTGGTGTATATACTGTTACCTTAATCGTTAGAGATATTACAAGTTGTAATGGATCAGATACTATACAAAAAACCATTACCGTTTTAAATAATTCTACTGATACTTTAAGTAATATTAAATTGTGTCTAGGCCAATCTGCTAATATCGGTATAACTTCTCTACCAGCTCAAGGACTCACATATTTGTGGACACCTTCAGATTATTTATCAAATCCAAATATCAGCGATCCTATAGCAAATCCACCTCATGACACTACATACACACTGTTAATAACAGGAGGTGAGTGCTCACAGACCTTTATTCAGCATGTAGATGTTATAAATTTGACTGCCGATGCTGGAAATGATACTTCTATTTGTTTATCCCCAATTACTTTGTATGGAAGTGGTAGTGGTGATACAACATTATATTATATCTGGTCTTCAAATATTAATTTTACAGATACTCTAAATGGTTCTCTATCAAATAATTTTGCTAATATTTATACTACTGATAGCCATACTTATTATCTACAAGTAACTAATGGCTTGTGCTACGACATAGATAGTGTAAAAATTAATTTTTTTCATATAAGTACAAATCATACTATACAAAATACTTCATGCTTTGGCTCTTGTGATGGTAATGCTACTATTACAGTTGATACTGCACATTTTCCAGTTACATATAATTGGAGTAATGGGTTAGATAGTTCATTTATAGATTCATTATGTGCTGGCACTTATTACTTTACTATTACAGATGCTACTGGCTGCATTAAATATGATTCATTAATAATTAATAGTCCACCACAGCTAATAGCAAATATAAATAGCTCTCCAGAAACTTGTTTTAATGCATGTAATGGCTCGTTAAGCATTTCTGCCAGTGGTGGCACTCCGCCATATTCATATTTATGGTCTAATGGATTTAATAGCCAATATATTAATAATTTATGTGTGGGAGAATATTCATGTACAGTCTCAGATGCTAATAATTGTGTAACTTTTAATAGTGATTCAGTAGTTTTGAACTATATTTTTGCTGATGCAACGGCATGGGTAGATAATGATACCATCTATCAAGGTCAATCTACTACTATTCATTCTACTAATTATTCTAATGTTACTTATCAATGGTCTCCAGCATCATATCTAGATGATCCTAATAAACCTTCTACTATAGCTACTCCACCACATTCTATTAGTTACATTATAATGATGGATGATGGCAATGGTTGTTATTATTATGATACAATAAATATAGTTGTATTAGAAGTTTTTTGTGTGGAACCTTATATTTATATTCCTAATAGCTTCACTCCTAATGATGATGGGATAAATGATGTATTGTATGTTAATGGGAATTATATAGAATCTATACATTTAGCTATTTATAATCGTTGGGGACAAAAAGTTTTTGAGACTAATGATAAATACATAGGTTGGGATGGATATTATAATGATGAACCTGCTCCTCCTGGTGTATATGATTATTATTTAGAAGTTTATTGTTATAATGAGCAAAAATTTCAAAAAAAAGGGAATATTACTTTACTTAGATGAAAAAATTTTTAATTTTATTTTGTTTGTTTTTTTCTGTCATATCTGTGCAATGTCAAGATATACATTGGAGCCAAATATTGCAAAATGAAACCTTTAGGAATCCCGCTCAGATAGGACTAAATCCCAATATTTTTCGTTTATACACTTCTGCTAAATTACAATGGTACTCTGTTACTAAACCTTATCAAACTTATATGATTTCTGCTGATGGGCAAATATTAAAAAGAGTGCCGCGCATGGATCAGTTAGGTGGTAATTTGATGGTGTTTAGAGAATTCGCCGGAGATGCCAGCTATGGTACTACTTCTATTGCCTTGGGATTATCTTATACTAAAGGGTTAGAGGGTAGATTTTTTCACATTCTCAGTTTCGGATTACAAGGTTGGTACAATTTCAAATCCTTTGATTTTACAAAATTGCATTTTGGAGATCAGTTTAATGGCAATATATATGACCCTAATCTACAAACTAATGAGCAATATATTGATGAAAATTTATCTTATTTCACTGCGACTTTAGGTGTAGCTTATCAACTATATTTTTCTAATTCACAATTTTTAGAATTTGATTACGCTGTAGCTAATCTTGGTAATGCAAATATATCTAATAGTGAGGGAAGTAAATTTATTTTGCCATTAAATCATCGTAGCTCTATCAGATATTATAGCGAAGAGCTTTTTAGGAAATATTATATAGATATTATGCTTTATTACTCATATCAGCAGCCTTTTAATGAGATATTACCATTATTAAAAATCATGAAACCCATAGATAAGAATAGCTCAATTAAAAGTATTGGTGGTTTTGGAGGAGCTAGGATAAAGGATGCAATAATATTAGGTTTTGCTATTGAGGGTTATGACTGGCAGGGACAGATTTCATACGATATTAACACTTCATCACTTACTGTAGCTAGTCAAGGCAGAGGTGGTTTCGAATTAAGTATTTATAAATATTTTAATCCTCCTAGTATTTATAATAATAAATTCAAACAATCATGTCCAATTTTTTAAGATTTTTTTTAATTTTATCTTTATGCACATTTTATTTGGACGTAAAATGTCAATTTTTAAATAATTCTACTAACTATGATGAATATGTTGCTAATATAGGCAAGGATTTGACTATTAATCAAAATTTCAACGCTGGTAAATTAGCTTTAAATGAATTTCTAATTGATTTAGCTCAAAAACATTTTAATAATGTAATAGAATCAGACTCATTAACTTATTATCCTGAAACTCTATATTATTTGGGAGAAATATACAGATATTTAGAAGAATATCCTCTGGCTAAGCAATATTATCAAGGATATTTGATGTTTCCAGAACATAAAGATGATTTTTGCTATCTACATACTCAAGAGCTTTTAGCTAATTTTGAAAATATTTACAATTATAAAGAATATAATGAAAATATTTCCATAAGACATCTACCATCACCACTCAATACACCATACAGTGAATTTGCAGCAATAGAATATAGCGATGGTGGTGAAATATATTTCACATCATATAGCCCTAATCTTACAAAACAATATAGCTCATTATTTCCAGCTTATTTTAGATCCGATATTTATAAAACCTATTACCTTCCAAAAGGATTAGCAGTACCACAAAAAATAGAACTTTCTAAATCGAAAGATGAAACACATAATGCTAATCTTACTTTTAGCCCAAATCAAAAATATTTCAGCTTTACACAATGTGAATATTCTGGTGAAAATTGTAAAATTTATTGGGGCGAAATAGATGAAAATGAAATTATAAAAAATATAAAAGAAGCTCCAATAAATATTAATAATAGTAACCAAACGCAACCATTTCTGATACTAGACGACTACGGCGATGGAATATTATTTTTTAGTTCTAATAGACTTGGTGGATATGGTGGTTACGATTTATACTATTCTATAGTTAAAAATTTTAATTTCCAAACGCCGATTAATCTCGGCCCAATAATAAATACAGCAGGTAATGAGATAACTCCATATTATGATTTGCGAGATTCTACCTTGTTTTTTAGTAGTAATTTCCACACTGGTCTTGGAGGATTTGATATATTTTCGTCTAAAGGATACTTGAATAGCTGGCAAAAAGTAAATAATTTAGGCTCTCCCATAAATTCTCCTTTTAATGATTTTTATTTTTATAGAAATAATTACGACTATGATGGATATATAACATCTAATAGAAAAGGGGCTTATTTCATGAATGGACAATATTGTTGCTACGATATTTTTGCTTTTTACATAGAAGACAAAATAGTTACAACAGAAAATAAAATATTGGATACAATTAGCAAATTGGACACTATAAATCCATTGAGAGATGAGATAATGTCTCTATTACCTATCACAGTGTATTTTCATAACGATATCCCTGACCCACGAAGTTGGGATACTGTGACTAAATATAGCTATGATGAGCTATATTTCGAATATCTCAATTTAATAGACAAATACAAAAAAGAATATAGTAAAGGAATGAAAGGTGAAGACAAACTAAAAGCTGAACAAGATATAGAAAATTTTTTCCATACAGAAATAATTGCTGGGTTTGATAAACTACAACGTTTCACAAATTTACTTTTAGAAGATTTAAAAAATGGTAGTAACGTTACAATAAAAATTAATGGATATTGTAGCCCTTTACATAACTCAGAATATAATATTAATCTTTCTAAAAGGAGAATTTCCAGTCTTAAAAATTATTTATTAAAAATTAATAATGGTGAATTATCTGCCTATATAGAAGGGACAAGTCCATCAGGAGGCAAATTACAAATAATTCAAGAGCCAATGGGCAAAGAACTAGCTTCGCCATATGTATCAGACAACCCACAAGATGT
>JASEGF010000054.1:0-7147 GCA_030017935.1 Bacteroidales bacterium
CTAGTTTATTTATGTTAGACCATTCAGTGATGACACTCTGATCTTTCATATCTGAAGAAAAAATAACTCTACCACTAGGATCTACTACTTTTATATTATCAACATATTGATATTTAATAAGTTCTTGGCTATATAATTTCACTTGTTCTAGATTCTCTCTAAGCATTTCACTACGTACTGTCCATGTGAATACTTTTGTTAACCAAGTAAAATTATCTTTTTTTAAACTGTCTACTAGTGCAGCATTCTTTGCATTTATATCAGCAATCTCTTCTTTATGTTGTTTTTGCTTTACCATTAGATTTATACCTAAAAAGATAATAGCTATTAGCATAATTATCATCACTATAGTAGCACCTACATTTCGTTTAAACCAAGATTTTTTCTTTGGTTTTTCTTCTGTATTTTTATTATCCTGATTTTCAGGATTTACTTGTTGATTAATTTCCTCCATAATTTTTTTACAAAGTTACAAATAAATTTAATTATTATAAAATCAGACCTTTAAGTAATAACTGTATTACATTAGAGCGAATAATTAATTTTAAAGTTAAACTTTTTATTAATTAATAAGCTAATTTCAAAAATTTTATTTAGTAATATTAAAAATTAAAATCTGAGGCAAAGAATCATTTTGTTCTTTGTAAAGAATAAAATAAATTGTAAAGATATTAGAACCAGATTCATATTTACACATTACATATGTTTTATTTGAAGATAATTTACCAGTATTAATATCAGAAATAGATTTAATAGGAAATTTTATAAAAAATTCATCCAAAAGAGCCATAGCTTGACTACGAGAGTAATTACCCTTATTATTTAATAAAGTCATTTCAATATTATTAGCAAAATATTGACCTACACAACGAATATTTTGAGCATTTAGACAAGAAATTATTTTATTTACTATAGGGTCATCTATACTCAAAATCTGACTATCATTGTCATTAGCAAATGTGAAATTTACATTAAAAAAAAATAAAATAATAAAAGTAAAACGTAAAATCTTTTGCATCTAGTAATTTTTTTAGTTTACTGCAAATATTGAACCAAAGTTTTATGTAAACAACATATAATTAATAAATTTTAGAAAGTCATAATTTCTGCTCATTTGTGTACATTTGTGGATTAATAAATAAAAAACCACAATGTCTATAATTTCATCCACAGATTTACACAAATTAACACTGATGATTTAGTTTTATAAATGCATTTGTAAATTAAATTACAACTAATATCTTACTATACTCCTTATCCCATCACTAATCACTAATCAACCTTGATTTTTTATTTGTGCTTATTTGTGTTCATTTGTGGACAATAAATATCTGACCCGCAATGACTATAATTTAATCCACAGATTTACACAAATTAACACTAATGATTTAGTTATATTTGTGCTTATTTGTGTTCATTTGTGGACTAATTTACAACTAATATCTTACTATACTCCTTATCCCATCACTAATCACTAATCACTAATCATTAATCATTAATTAACCTTAATTTATAATTTGTGCTTATTTGTGTTCATTTGTGGACTAATAAATAACAATTGTACATTAAATATTAACTTAAATAATTGACCAAAAATAAATGTTATAAAACTAAAAATGGCATCATCATTTGTAAAAATTAAATTAACTTCGCAGAAAAAATGGTTAGAGTACGTTTCGCACCTAGTCCTACAGGGCCCTTACATATCGGAGGAGTGAGGACTGCCTTATATAATTATTTATTTGCTAAAAAAAATAATGGAATTTTCATATTAAGAATAGAAGATACTGATCAGAATAGATTTGTTGCTGGAGCAGAAGAATACATCTTAGAATCTCTAGAATGGTGTGGTATTAAGTTTGACGAGGGAGTGCATGTAGGAGGCAAATATGGACCATACAAACAAAGCCTAAGAGCTAATATTTATGCTGAATACATTAATATTTTAATAAAAAATGATAAAGCATATTATGCATTTGAAACTTCAGAAGAATTAAATGATTTACGTAAAGAACACGAAAGTAGAGGTGAAACCTTTCAGTATGGTATTAATAATAGAAAAAAATTAAAAAATTCATTAACACTCTCAAGCAGTGAAGTTAGTAATTTATTAAATTCTGGTCATCCATACGTAATAAGATTTAAAGTACCAGAAAATAAAGAAATCATAATAAATGATATAATAAGAGGAGAAATTAGAGTAAAATCTGAAATAATTGATGATAAAATACTTTTCAAAAGTGATGGACTTCCCACATATCATCTAGCCAACATAGTTGATGACCATTTAATGGACATCACTCATGTAATACGTGGCGAAGAATGGTTACCAAGCTTACCTTTGCACGTTTTACTCTATGAAGCATTTGAATGGGAAATGCCAGAATTTGCACATTTACCATTAATCTTGAGACCAGATGGCAATGGTAAACTAAGTAAAAGAGATGGTGATAGATTAGGCTTCAGTGTATATCCTATAACATGGAAAGATCCTAAATCAGGAGAAATATATCGAGGCTTTAGAGAAGATGGCTATTACCCAGAGGCTTTTGTAAATATGCTTGCACTATTAGGATGGAATCCTGGTGATGATAAAGAAATAATGTCTATGCATGAAATGATAGAAGCTTTTGATCTAAAACATGTGCATAAAGCTGGAGCTAGATTTGATCCAGTAAAAGCACAATGGTTTAATCATGTTTATTTACAATCGAGAGATATTAAGCTAGTAGCAGAAGAATTTAAGAATGAATTAACTAAACATGGCATAGACATTACTATAGAAAAAGCAGAATATATATCTGAAATGATGAGAGAAAGAGTAAATTTTGTAAAAGAAATGGTTACTGAAGCAATGTTTTTCTTTAAAGCACCAGAAGAATTAGATATGAAAGCTATTAAGAAGTGGGGTACAGAAAAAAGTCTAGAATGGATAAATGACATAATAGAAAAATTCAAAGAAATGACTACTTTCGAATCTACCATAATTGACGAAGTGATGAATAAATACGTAAAAGAAAAAGAATTAAAAGCAGGTAATTTTTATAATACAATACGAATATGCTTAGTAGGTACTAGTAAGGGACCACACCTGTCGAAGATAATGGAATATATAGGGAGAGAAGAGACAATATCAAGGTTGGAAATGGGGAAGAGGTATTTTTAGGGGGTGAATGAATGGGGGATAGGGAGCAAGTAAAAATTGTATAGATTATCTAAAAATGCAAGATTTTCTTGCTTGCCCATAGAGATATACTCGTCTACGTCTTCGATTATCTGTTTCATAATTTCAATAATTTTTTTACAAATATATAAAAATTTTTAATTATTCATCCAATATTATTTTAAAAATAATTATAATTTTTAAAATATATTCCAACCCCTTTCTATGAAACTCATTGTCAATCCATATTCATTCTCTCCACAATCTCTTGATCTGTCATGTCTAATGATTCTATCGAAAAAATGGCTTGTTTGCCTAGTGGATGTTCTTTATATTTCGATATAATAATTCTGTATTGTTTTTCAGCATTCTCTTTATCATTTAGGAAATTTTCATAAATAAACCCTTTGAAAAATATTGCATATGGTACTAATTTGTGATTTGGATATTTATTTATTAATAAATCTAGGTTATTTATAGCTTCTTCGTATTGTTGAGTGTTTACAGCTGTTTCTGCTGCTTTATATATGAAATGTGGTGATAGTGTATCTTTCTCATATTTATTTACGTAATCTATATATAAATTATGTAATTCCTTTATTTTTAATGGATTAGGATTAGGGAAGCTTGCATTTACTTCTGATTCTAATTCATTAATTTTTTCTATCATTTTATTTTTGTTTGTTGTACATTGACTTGTTAATATTGCTATAGCTATGATTAAAATAATGGAAACTTGTTTACTCATATTCTATTTTTGTTTTATTTTTTTCTTTGAAAAAATCATGGGATAATCAATGCTAATATCACCACTGTAAATATTTTCTAATTTCTTTTTTAAAAATACTTTTCTAATCATTGGTACTTTATCAGTAAATAAAATACCTTCTAGATGATCATACTCATGTTGTATTATTCTGGCTATTATAGTAGAATATGTCTCAGTATGTTCTTGCCAGTTTTCATCGTAATATTGTATTGTTATTGTTTCTGGACGTGAGATATCTTCATATATACCTGGAATGCTTAAACATCCTTCTGGCATGTAGACAGTGTTTTCAGACATTTCTATTATTTGTGGATTAATAAATGTTTTAGTGAATTCTTTAGTTTCAGGGTATTTACTGGCATAATATGTAGCATCGACTATAAAAAGTCTAATAGATTTATTCACTTGGGGTGCTGCTAATCCTACCCCTTCACTTTTTTTTAAAGTTTCTTTCATATCTAGAATCAATTGCTGTAAATCTGGATAATCTTTTTCTACTATGTCAGCTTTTTTCCTTAATGTCGGATGATTATATGCTAATATTGGTAAAATCATAATTCTGAAAATTTTAAATAATCTTGTAATATGATAGCTGCACTTACCTTATCTATATTGCTTTTTTGCTGTCTTTGTTTTTTTTTAGCTCCTGCCTCTATCATCACTTTTACTGCTTTTTTTGATGAAAAACTTTCATCTATACGAACTATTTTAATATTGTTTAAATTTTTTTCTAATTTTTTTATAAATCCTTTTATTTCATTTTCTATTGGTGCTACATCACCATTATCACGCATAGGTTCACCTACTAATATGGTTTCTACTTCATTTTTTTTACAATAATCAATAATAAAATCTAATAATTCTTGTTTATGAACCGTAGTTAATGGATATGCTATTATCTGCATTGGATCAGTAACGGCGATTCCACATCTTTTAGCTCCATAATCTATTGAAATTATTCTACTCATTTTGCAATTATTATGCAAATTTAATAATTTTTTTGTAATTTTTAGTTAAAGTAATATGTATCAGTTAGGTAGTTTTTATTATTACTAAATATAATCATGTTTTGTAATATTTAATATTTTATTTAATTTTGCGAGTTATGGCAAAGAATAGAATAATATTTGATCCAGAAGATTTAATATTTATTTCTGAGAAAGAAATAAAAAAACTTAGTAGAGGGAAAATTTTATTATTAATATTTATTTCTATAATATTAGCTGTAGTATTTAGTTATAGCTTTATTAATATTTATGGTAGTCCTAGAAGTAGGAGCTATAATAAAAGAATACAAGAATATTATTGGCAATTGGCTTTAGAAAATAGAAAATTAGAACAATTACAAAAAGAGTATACTGCATATGCACAGATAAATAATAACATTTATAGAAATATATTTGGTATGAATCCACTGATAATAAATGATAATGATACAAATAATTTCTTAAACATAAAATATGAGCTGCTTTCATATCCTGCACTAGCAAAGCAAGTTTATGAGCAATCTTATGAGGCTTTAGAAATTATAAAAATCTACAATGCTTCCTATGATACTATTTTAAGATTATCTCAACAAAAAGATTTGCTGATGCGCGCAATGCCAATTATTATGCCAGTAGACAGGCGTAGGATATCTATTCGATCCGGTTTCGGATGGAGAATAGATCCTTTCACTAGAGGTTATCGCTTTCATCAAGGATTAGATTTAGCCGGTAGAATTGGTACACCTATTTATGCTACTGCAGATGGAATAGTACTAGATCCTTATGCTAAGTCTTCTATGAGTGGATACGGTAAAGTAGTTGTTATCAATCATGGTTTTGGATATCAAACATTATATGGACACCTTAGTAAAATTCTTGTAAAACCTGGTGAAAAGGTAAAACGTGGTCAAATAATCGGTCATATGGGAAGCACTGGACGTAGCAAAGGACCTCATTTGCATTATGAAATACATTATAAAGGTACACCAGTGAATCCTATTAATTATCTATACTTCAGTCTACCTCCTGATGAATATCAAGAAATCATCAATGAAGCAGAAAAAAATAAAGATGCTTTATCATAGTCGCTATATTGTAATTTATTGATAAAGATGAAAATTTTATTTCAGAATTATAAATTATTATCCGTTAAAATTTTTTAAAAGAAGTAAATATAAGATCTTTTAACCCTCGGTGAAATAGAAGTCATCACTTGATAAGGAATTGTATTATTAATTTTAGCATAATCTAAAATAGAAATATCATCACCAAAGATCAAAACTTTATCACCTTCACTAATATTGGGCCATATATCAGTGACATCAGCCATCATCATATCCATACAGACATCTCCAATAATGGGAGCGAATTTATTATTAATTTTCACATATCCATTACCATTGCCCATTTCTCTAAATATACCATCTGCATATCCCATTGGAATAGTTGCTATAACCCTTTTATGATCAACAAAACCTTTTCTATTATATCCGACTGACTCATTAGCATCGATATGTCTAATCTGCGATACAAATGTAGTTAATTCTACTGCTGGCATGAGTTTTTTATTTATTTCATTAATGCTGGTAATGCCATATAATCCTAAACCTATTCTCACATAATCGCAATGATATTCAGGGAATCGTATTACACCATGAGTATTACAAATATGTTTTTTTATTTTATATGATAAATCATTCTCTAATTTTGCTGTGAAGTCCAAAAGTCTTTTAGCTTGTAACCTCGTAAAATCATCATGCTCTGGCATATCTGAAGCAGAGAAATGTGAAAAAACTGTAGAGACTTTCAGAAGATTCCTGACTTGTTTTAGCCTATTTGATAATTTATCATAATCCTCTGGCATAAATCCTAGCCTATGCATGCCTGTATCTAGTTTTATATGTATAGGAAATGGTAATTTAGTTAAAAATGAATATTCATCTATCACTTGTATCATTTGCTCGAGAGCTTGAAAACTGTATATTTCTGGTTCCAAATTATATTTAATACACATTTCTAACGATGATAAATGTGGACTCATAACCATAATAGGTGAAGTAATGTTTGCCTTTCTAAGAGCTAATCCTTCATGAGAAAAAGCTACTCCCAAATAGTCAACTCCTAATTGTTCTAAAAAAGATGAAATGTCTTCTGCTCCTGAACCATAGGCAAAAGCTTTTACCATAGCAATGATGCCAGTGTTTGGAGAAATAATAGAACGAAAATATT
>JASEGF010000054.1:7157-7647 GCA_030017935.1 Bacteroidales bacterium
TAGAGAAACTCTAAACTCTGCATATGAATTGTTCTCTACTAAAAAAGGTAGTAATTTTTCAAAAGTAAATTTCCTAGCACCTTTTAATAATATTACACTATCGCTCCATTGATCTGGTTCTATCATCATAATACATTCTTCTGTATTAGTGAAATGACCTTTCACAAAAGGAAAATATTTGGACAATTCATTTATATTATCACCAATAGTATACATCTCATTTACATTATTTTTTGTCAATTCATCAGCAATCTTTTTATATAATATTTCTACATTTTCATCACTTTCTAATATATCAGATAAAAAAACTATTTTCTTTTTATTAGAATATTTTTGATTCATATATTGTAGTGAAATACTGAGCGATAAAATATCATTAGAATAGAAATCATTAATAATGATATTACCATTAATGCCATGTACACTCTCAAGTCTCATAGAAATAGTTTCCCACTGATAAATAGAAGATTGTATTTCATTTGGTGATAGA
>JASEGF010000054.1:7657-10945 GCA_030017935.1 Bacteroidales bacterium
CCTGTGATAAACCTAACATTAAACTACAAGTTATCACATTCATAGCATTCTCTATAGATGCAGTATCTATGAATGGTAAAGAAAAATTTAATATTTTGTTTTTATATTTAATTTCTATTTCAGTAATCCATTTATTTGCATCCTTTTTAGTTATTTTAATATCATCATCTTTGTAACCCCATTTAATAATTTGTAAAGGCAATTTATTTACAAAATTTAAAACATTGGCATATTCAGAGTTAATTATAAATTTATTTGCTTTAACAGCTAATTTTAGTTTTTCATTAATTTTTTCATCAATATTTTTAAAATACTGCTGATGAGCTGGACCGATATTAGTAAAAATGACAGTATCTGGTTGTAGGATAGGAGCTAATTTTTCCATTTCCAAAGGTTGAGAAATGCCAACCTCGAAAATGCCAATTTGATGTTTAGGCTCGATTTGCAATACAGAATATGGTAATCCAATTTGACTATTATAGCTCCTTGGATTTTTAACAATAACATATTTACTAGATAATGTAGCAGACAACCATTCTTTTACAATAGTTTTACCATTAGATCCAGTAATGCCAACAATAGGAATATTAAATTTCTGACGATGATATTTCGCCCAATTTTGTAAAGCTACTAATGTATCATTGACAATAAAAAAATTTGTATCTAAAAATTTATTAATGAAAGATTTATTACTAATACAAAAATTTCTAATACCTTTATTATAAGCTTCATCAATAAATAAATGTCCATCTTGTAGTCCTTGAAGTGCGAAAAAAATAGCTGAAGCAGGATTATTTATTGGTAGACGCGTATCAAATACTAATTCATTGATAGAAACATTATTTATATCATTTACATTTGAATAAAATTCTGCATCAATAATTTCAGCTAAATTAATTGCCTGATATGTGATCATTATTTAAATGTGCTTGAATATTTTCATCGTAAAATCTACGTCTCAGTGTTATTTCAGCACCCATAATAATAGCATGAACTAGAGAACGTTCGTTAGCTTTATCTTTCCCAGCAATATCATATGCAGTGCCATGTACTGGAGAGGTCCTCACAATAGGTAAGCCCGCAGTAAAATTAACAGCTTCTTGATTATCTAATAATTTGAAAGGAATTAATCCCTGATCATGATACATAGCTAATACTGCATCAAAATCATGATATTTTAAATTACCAAAGAATGAATCAGAAGGGAATGGACCATAAGCTTCTATACCTATTTCATTTGCTTCTCTAATAGCAGGTATGATAATTTCGTTTTCTTCATTTCCCAATAATCCTTCATCACTAGCATGAGGATTTAGACCTAACACAGCAATTTTAGGTTTAGTAATGCCGAAATCACGCTGCAAAGAATTATCTAAAACTTTTAACTTGCTCAAAATCAGATGAATATTTAAAACATTAGCTAATTCACTAATAGGAGTATGAGTAGTTACTAAACCAATTTTAAGATAAGGATTAATAAACATCATCAAATATTCTTGTATATTAAAAGCATCTGCTAAAAACTCAGTATGCCCTTTAAATGGTGATCCTGTCAGAGAAATAGCTTTTTTATTAATAGGACATGTAACTAAAAAATCAATCTTGCCTTCTTTGAACCACTGTATTGCATGTTCGAGAGATTCTAAAGCAGACTGTCCTCCAATTTTTGTTACTTTACCTAATTCAATTTTGTATTCTTCTGAGCTAATAGGATAAATATTTGCAGTACCAGGTTTTAATGTTTTGTAATTTTTTAATAAAAAAAGATTCACATTGCAATCATTTAGTAATTTTCTATGATATGCAGCAGCTCTAGGATTACCTAAAATAATCGGTGTACAAATATCCAATAATTGCGAATTCCTAAAAGCTTTATAAATAAGCTCATAACCTATACCATTAAGATCACCAGGAGTAATGCCAGCTATTAAAAAATCTCTATCAACATTCATTATTTTTTTTACAAAATTACAATTTTTATTCTTTTCTAAATAAAATAAAAAATTTAAAAAATTCCAATTATCTAGATATTATTAATTTTGTTTAATAAAAATATGAAGATGATAAATATAGAAACAATAAATAAATGGCGAGAAAATATTTTAAATAATTTAGACTCCCAAGACTTCGAAAATGTATTAGAAAAAATATTAAAACAAAATCCACTATTTATTCCTGAGTTTGTAAAAACTGCTATCATTAATATTTGTGAGGCTATTGAACCCAATAAATATGAAAAATGGATAAATAATTATAAAATACCGACAGAAGAATCAACTTTAGGAATAATATGTGCTGGTAATTTACCAGCAGTAGGTTTTTTTGATATATTTATGGGATTAATAAGTAATCATAAAATATATGTAAAATTATCACATTCAGATAATATACTAGTACCTTATTTATTTCGTCAATTATTCAAAATTTATCCACAAATAGAAGAAAAAATAGTATATGTAGATAGCATACATAATGTAAAAGTAGACAAAATAATAGCTACAGGCAGTAATAATGCTAATAGATATTTTTCAGAATATTTTTCTAATAAAAAAGCATTATTAAGACATGATCGCAAAAGTTTGGCTGTAATTAATTCTGACACTACAGAAGAAGATTTAATTAAATTAGCAGATGACATCTTTTTATACTATGGATTAGGCTGTAGAAATGTATCATTAATATTAATGCCCCAGACATATTCTATTGAAAAATTACAAAAAAGTTTTAATAAATATTCTTGGATAAAAAACAATTTATACTATCAAGAAATATTTACATACTATCAAGCATATTTTTCATTAATGAATGAAAAATATACAATTAACGATTTTTATTTGTTAAGAAAAAGATTAGACCTGTATGCACCAATATCAACGATAAATTTTGAATATTACGACACAATATCAGAAGTGGAAGACTTTTTAAGAAAGAACGAACACAATATACAATGTATAGTGGGTGATCATTCATTTTGTAATACACAATTTGGTAAGACACAGAAACCGGAATTAGAAGATTATGCAGATGGAGAAGATGTGATGAAGTTTTTGACAGGATAAGAAGGGGATAGATAAAATTATTATTGTTTGGAAATATATTTGATTACATTTCCAAATTTTAATAATTTTGTAAAAAAATAATAAGCTATGAAACAATTAGTTGACAACCTTGTAGAACATTTATCTATGGGCAAACAAGAGCATCTAGCATTCCTCGATGGCCTCTTTTACCTGTTAAAACAAAAAAATGCAGATGTAGTAGACTACCAAGGTCTCAAAGCACAAAGCG
>JASEGF010000055.1:0-5418 GCA_030017935.1 Bacteroidales bacterium
GCATTATCTAATACTAATATACCTCTTACAAAAGGCATGGGTGGTATATTACTATTACCTGACAAATTAACAAAAAGATTAGATCCCTATCCCTGTATTAGATGTGGACGATGTGCTCATGCATGTCCTATGGGTTTAGAACCTTTTTATTTAGAAAAATTAATAATTAAAGAAAAATGGGAAGTAGCAGAAAAACATTGGATTATGGACTGCATGGAATGTGGCTCATGCCAATACACATGTCCTGCTAAACGTCCTTTATTAGATTATATTAGACTTGGAAAAAATAAAGTAAGTGCAATCATAAGATCGCGAAAAAATTAATACAATTATGGATAAGAAATTTATAATCTCTGGTTCACCACACATTTACGCTAAAGATAATGTTCAACGTATAATGCTAGATGTTATCATAGCTCTGATACCAGCCACTTTAGGATCATTCTATTTGTTTGGCTTTGGTGCTGTTAGAGTATTTTTTGTATCAGTGATTTCTTGTTTACTTTTTGAATATTTAATACAAAAATTTTTATTAAAACAAAAACCTACTATCAATGACTTATCTGCTATTGTTACAGGTATGCTTTTAGCATTTAATGTACCGAGTAATTTACCTACTTGGATAGTTATTATTGGTTCATTGATAGCTATTGGTATTGGCAAAATGGTTTTTGGTGGGTTAGGACAAAATTTATTTAATCCTGCTTTAGTATCTAGAGTATTTCTTTTAATTTCATTTCCCGTTTATATGACTAGTTGGCCAAAGCCTATAGAATCTGCTAGGCAATTAACTGATGTAATTACTGGACCTACTCCATTAGGTGTCATAAAAGAAAGTGGATCTATAGCTGCTGCTACTCAAACTGGTGAAATACCAACGTATACAAATATGATGCTAGGAAATATGGGCGGTAGTATAGGTGAAGTATCAGCCATATTATTATTGATAGGTGCTATTTATTTATTATATCGAAAAGTTATAACCTTGCACATTCCTTTAGCATATATTTTGTCAGTTATGGTATTTACTGGAATATTTTGGCTAATCGATCCTACTAAATATGCAGATCCATTGTTTCATTTATTAACAGGTGGATTAATTTTAGGTGCTTTTTTCATGGCTACAGATATGGTTACATCACCTACATCATACAAGGGACAAATAATCTTTGGCATTGGATGTGGTTTATTAACTGGTATAATAAGATTATTTGGAGCTTATCCAGAGGGAGTATCTTTTTCTATATTAATAATGAATGCATTTGTACCATTGATAGATAGAATATCAAATAAACATTTCGGGGAGGTAAAAGCATGAGTAAAAAAGAATCAAGTTTACTTAATTTGGTGCTAACACTTTTTATAATAGCAGCTCTAGCAGCTATTTTATTAGCACTTGTAAATAAAATAACTTCAGGACCAATAGCAGATGCCCAACAGCAGAAAGAAAAAGATGCATTACAAAAAGTTTTACCATCTTTTACAGATCTTAAAACTATCTATATTGCAAACATCGATGGTAGTGATTCTCTGAAAGTATATGAAGCAATATCAAATGGTACAGTGATAGGTTATGCTGTAAATACCTATACCATGCAAGGATTTAATGGTAGAATAGAACTAATGGTAGGCTTTGATACTACACTTACTATTATAAACACTGAAGTAATAAATCAAGCAGAAACTCCTGGATTAGGAGACAAAATTACAAAACCAGATTTTAGAGAACAATTTAAAGGTAAAAATCCAGAAAACTTTATTTTAAAAGTAAAAAAAGATAAAGGAGATGTAGATGCTATCACTGCATCCACAATAACATCAAGAGCTTTTTGCGATGCTTTAGATAGAGCATATAGATCATTAAAAGCATGGAAAGGAGGTGCATAATATGAATCAATGGCAAAATTTCTCAAAAGGGATTTTAAAAGAAAATCCAGTATTAGTTTTAGTGTTAGGTATGTGTCCTGCATTAGCTACTACTTCATCAGCTATAAATGGATTAGGCATGGGACTAGCTTCTACATTCGTTTTAGCTTTAAGTAATGTTATCATTTCTGCTGTCAGAAAAATGGTACCCAATATAATAAGAATTCCTATTTTTATTGTAATTATAGCAACTTTTGTAACAATAGTAGATATGGTGATGCATGCTTTTGTGCCCGATTTATACAATGCTTTAGGAATATTTATTCCTTTAATTGTTGTTAATTGTATGGTTCTAGGTAGAGCAGAAGCTTTTGCTTCTAAAAACGATATATTATCGTCTTTAATTGACGGATTAGGTATAGGAATAGGCTTTACATTAACATTAACAGTATTAGGCTCTATTAGGGAAATATTGGGCGCAGGTAGTATATTCGGCTATAAATTTATAGCACCTACTGCTGATGGTATATTAGTTTTTATTTTAGCTCCAGGTGCCTTTTTGACATTGGGTATTTTAATGGCATTAAATAATTTATATAAAAATAAAACTTCAAAAACAACAAAAAATAGTTAATTATGGAATATGTAATTATTATAATTTCAGCAATTTTTGTATCTAATGTAGTATTAACCCAATTTTTAGGTATATGTCCTTTTCTAGGTGTATCACAAAAAATGAGCACTGCTATAGGAATGAGTGCAGCAGTAATATTTGTACTCACTTTGGCTACTTTAGTTACTTATATAGTTTATTATGCATTATTAGCACCTTTGCATTTGCAATACCTGCAGACTATTGCTTTTATCTTAATTATTGCCTCACTTGTTCAAATGGTAGAAATTATTATTAAAAAAATATCTCAATCTTTATACCAAGCACTAGGAATTTATTTGCCATTAATCACTACTAATTGTGCTGTTTTAGGTGTTGCTTTATTAGTAATTATTAAAAATTATAATCTTGGTGAATCATTAGTCTATGCAGTATCTATTGGTATTGGCTTTGGTTTAGCTCTAATAATTATGGCAGGACTTAGAGAAAGATTAGAATTTTCTAATCTTCCAAAAGCATTCCAAGGTACTCCTATCGCACTTATACTAGCTGGTATACTATCGCTAGCTTTTATGGGATTCACGGGAATAATTTAATTAGTTGATAAGTGATAAGTGATGGGTGATAGGTGATAGGTGGTAGAGTTGATTAGTTGAAAGGTTTAAGCTAAATGTTTAAACTATTTTTAAACTATATTAATCTATTTTTAAACAATTTTAAACTATTCTCCATTATTTTCTTTTCGATACCTTTTATTTCATTAATTTTTTTCAATTAAAATAATGCAATATACTGAAATAGCTTTTGCCTTTACCTATGCTATCTAATTTTTCATTTGTTTTAGCTTTAATAGATAATTTGTCTTTTTAAAATATTTAGAACATTGCAAAGATTTTCTTGAATCATTTCAATATAAGGTTGCAATTATGGTTTTTAATAAAACAGTGGTTTTTATGCATGTAGCTTAGAAACGATTTTGATGAGGATTTAAAACACCTCAACCACCTGTACTGTTCTATTAAAATAATATTTCCCTTTCAAGGTACTACTATAGATTGCTGAGGGGTTCTGATACGGTAATTTCGACTCCGCTCAATCACCGGATGTTATAGTAGATTTACATTTTTACTATTTTTATCACCTCTCGGGATGTTTCGGTTTCCATTATGCAAAAATACAGGCCCGGTTTTAAATCAGTGCCCTCCAATTTTAATTCATAATTACCTGCTTCTGTGTAATTATTAAAAACCTCATGCACTCTTTGGCCGTAACTGTTGGTGATGTAAATGTTTACACGTGACGGTTGCTGTAATGAAAATCTTATGGTTGTGGAGTGGGTAAAAGGATTTGGATGGGAGGAAAAATGCATTTCATGTTTTGATATTTCAGCTTTTACATTGCTTATATTTTGGTAAATATCAGGAGAATTTTTGTTTTCAAAGGTTTTATGCATAAATGAAACACTTTCATTATTATTTATTATATAGAGTGCTCTATGATAATCCAAACCATCATAACATGTTACAGGTGCAATATATCCTCTTGCTGTAGCTCCTTCTTTAACATGAGTACCAGGTTTAATTACAATTCTTTCACCTGCTTTGAACTCCACATTAGTTCCAGGCTCAACAACAAAAGGAACATCATTTTCAGGGAAAGGCCAAGCATTTGTGGGCCAAATGGGCGGGATATCTGGATAACCGGAAACATTTCCAGCCAATTCCATTTCATGGGTTGCTGTATATAAATGAGGTCCGCCGGATATCGTTTTGTTATGATAGATGATTGGTGGAGATATGGGATCGGTTTCAATTATACCTGTATTTTCAGGATCAAGCCAATTACTTAATCCCAAATCCCAAGAAATATCAAATCTGCCATAAAATGCAAGTCTATTGTTAACACATCCTTTCATTCCACCATGTAATTGACCGACAATTTTATGATTACCATTAAAAGCAGGTGAACCTGATGAGCCTCCTTCCATTGCACCGGCATCAATATATGTTTCCCAATGTGTGTCAACTTCTGATGTAGTGCCATCAGACCAATTAATAATATTTTGATTCGAAACTGCAGGATCATAGTCAAAATGTATTTTCATCACATCACCTGATGGATGGTGTATACCAGTTGTTGAATTGGGTGAATTATCTGACTTTGTCCACCCAGCAAAATGAATACCTGCAATTTTATCCATATTATTATTGGCATTATAATTATTAAGTTCAAGTAAAGCAAAGTCTGTAATACTCGAATTTGCAAGCAATATAGATCCTGTAAAAGTCCAATATAACCCATAATAACTATTTGCATCACAATACTGATTTTTATAATGAAATCTAAATAATGCAGTATTTGGATCAAAATCATTACCCATGCAATGATTTGCCGTCAAAAAATAAGGTTTAAAATCTTCTTTGACATTGTTAATCATTGCACCAGAACACCATTCTTTATTTTCATTTATTAAAATCATTGCAACAGCACGCGACTCAACGCACCAATCATCTCCTTCAGGGCAATTAATATCTATTTCACAATCTCCCGAATCACCATATCCTTTTTCATTATTATTTTTTTTAAAAATATCTTTATATCCGTGAATAACTTTTGAAATATTTATTTGTCCTTCTTCTAATGAAGTATGTGGTACAAAATATTCTAATATAATTGACTCACCTTTAATAACATCGCTTGCAAAAATACCGGAAGCATTACAATTCGCTGATGTAACAGGGCCATAAACCATAGTTCTATCTTCATTGTAAATGTATAATGAAGCATCTTCAGGTAAATAAAATTTATTGAAAATAAGATTTATTGAATACGCACCTTTAGAAATAATTTTCAATTTCCAATTTCTATTTTTCATACCATTTTCTAATTTCAAAAATTTAGCATGCCAGAAGAAGAATTACCAACAGAACAAAAAAAGG
>JASEGF010000055.1:5428-10935 GCA_030017935.1 Bacteroidales bacterium
CCGGAATTTAAACTATAATCAACATCAATAGCATAGCCAAATTTAAATGATTCACAATTATTAATTTTTTCATCATTAATTAAAGAATCATTACTTACATAAGGAGTAATTACACTGTCCATTTTCTGTGAATTATAAATTCCAGTTTTTGGAATTATAGGACCTTCAGCAATTATTGTGGGAACCTGATCGTAAATAACGTTTATGAAAATTAAATTGAAAAAAATAAATGCAAATATGATTTTAATTATATTGCTGAAAATTGTTTTATATTTCATAATAATTGATATTTAACTTATTATAAGACATATAATATTGATATCGATAAACCTACATTATTGAAGGTATTTATGTGATCTTCTTTTTCATAAACTATAGGATCTTTTTTACGATATTCAATAATCCTTATATGGGTAGATAAATTCATTTTGATTTTGCTCCATAATAAATATTCAATACCAAAACCAATATTTCCGGTATTCCCAAAATATTTTACTTCTTTTAACTCATCAACATCTGAGCTATAAGCGGAATAATATTTACTAAGTAAATGAAAGTTATTATTCACATTTAGTGAAACAAAAGGGGAGAATTTACTATTGTCAAATGTTTTTTTAATCTTCAATTGTATAGGTATGGAAATTATTGAATAATCGTTTTTATTTATATAGGTCATTACAGCAGGACACACATCATCAGGATTAAAAGCACAATGATTATATGACCTGAAAATATCATAAGTCTGTATTATATAGTTCATTCCGCTTTGAATGTATATATAATCATTAATTTTAAATTCACCTATCAGACCAAACCTGTAATTTATGCTTGTTTTTTTTTCATTATTTTCAGCTTCATAAAAGTTTATCTCAGGAGAAAACAATAAGCCACACGAAAATTTCCCTGTTTGACCGGAGGCTAAAATGCTAATTGAGTTTATCTTTTGTTTTAATTGCTCGTTTTTCTCTTTTAGATTTTCATTCTCTTTTTCCAATTTTTTCAATCTTTCATCCATTTCAAACAGATACAAGTAAATATCTTCTGTATTTTGGATTATACCTTGCATTGTTTTAAAGACAGGTACTCCGCTTTCTTTCATTTCGGATTCAGATAGCATGTATGGCATGTGAGAATTTTCAAAAATCATTTGTTTTCTTTTATCCAAAGGCATCAACTCATATTCTGGTAGAAAAACAAAATCAGGCATACATGAAAACTCCTCTACAATCCATTCTTTTGATCGTATCGTTCCACATACATCAAGCTTATATTGTGGATCGGTAGTGCCTATGCCAACATTGCCTGTAAAATGTCCTGAGCCATCTACATCTAGTCTGTGTTCTGGCTTTCCAGTGCCTATACCCACATTCCCATCATTATTTATAAAAAATTTATAATTTCCCCACTCCCCTGTACTACCAAAAGGTTTCCAAATATTTAATCCTGCATCATTACCATCTTGTGCAGATATATACTCAATAGCCCATTCTCCTGTTTCTGTTGCCTCTACATTAGTAAATAAAATAGAGCGATTATCACCTAATCCGCTTAATAAAATGCTTCCATTAATGTGCAATGTCTTTTTTGGATCCATTGTACCTATACCTACATTACCTTTAGTAGTTATAGCTATTAGATTATTAGTATATGGGTTATTACTTGGATCATAAGCTTTGGTTCCAATAAATAATTTACTACTATTGTCACTAGCAGTAATATCCCACCACGTGCCTCTTGGTAATCCTATAGGTATAGCACCTCCATATACTTCATCTTCTATTCTTAAAGTTGTTCCACTAATATTTGGGTTCCCAGTAGATTTAATAGATACATTATGATTAAAATGAGGTGGTGCTACATAAGACCTGCCTTTTATATGAAAATTTACCAATGGCTGCCGTGTGCCAAAACCAAATTTGATATCTGAAAATTTATTTACATCTTCATTAGTTAATCCAAATACTAATGCTTCTTTACTTCCTGTTATTTCATCTCTGGATAGCTCTCCCTGCCCCGGAACTATTGAACCATTTAGAGATATTGTATTGCCTACTTTTAATATACCTTTTATCTCTGCATTATGCAATATAGACAAATATGATGCTTGCACTGTGCTATCTAAATATAAATTTTTACTAAAATATGCATTTGTCATTAAATTAAAATCTCCATTTTCACTGAAATAACCTCTTTTTAAGTTATTTGTAAAGAAATTTAATGGTGCATAATTTATGCTACCTAATTTATTTGTATCATTTAGATTATTACCCCATACATAATATGCTTTATCTTGACAATATGTATTAGATAAACTAAAAATGTTGATAATGATAATTATAATCAATATCATTGCATTTTTTAAATTACCTGTACTTGCTTTAAATTTTACTATTCGTTCAATAATTATAATATTTTAATGTTAATTTTAGACATATATATATTTTATACAAAGATACATATTTTTTTTTATTTTTAACTATGTGAAAATAAAATGTCAATAACTTTTTTTTATGAAATAACGTCAAAGTTTTGAACAATCTATGTTTTTTTTAGGAGACAAGGCGATTGGGAGACGAGGTGACTGGGTGACGGGGAGAGAAGGAGATAAGTGATAAGTGATTAGTGATAGGTAAAAGGTAAAAGGTAAAAGGTGAAGGTGATAGGGTTGATGTGTTGAGAGAATAATGTTTTACAATATTTTAACTTTCTTCACCTCTACTCTACTATTTATTCTAATATTTTTTACATTAATTTATATATTTTACAATTTTTATTATTTTTGCTATAATTTTAAATAGAGACTATGAGTATATTAGTAAATTCACAATCAAGAGTACTCGTACAAGGTATTACTGGCAAGGAAGGAAGTTTTCATACACAACAAATGATAGAATATGGTACCCAAGTAGTAGGTGGAGTCTCACCAGGCAAAGGTGGCAAAATATATTTAGATGTACCAATTTTCAATACCGTAGAAAAAGCTGTGGCAGAGACTGGTGCAAATGTATCAATAATTTTCGTACCAGCACCTTTCGCAGCAGATGCTATTATAGAGTCTGCAGCTTCTGGTATAGACTTGATTGTATGTATAACAGAGAGGATACCTGTGCAAGATATGATTAAAGTAAAAGCATTCCTCAAAAATACAAAAACACGACTCATCGGTCCTAACTGTCCTGGCTTAATAACACCTGAAGAAGCCAAGGTAGGAATAATGCCAGGATTCATCCACAAAAAAGGAACTATAGGTATAGCAAGCAGAAGTGGGACTCTAAGCTACGAAGTTGTTTATCAACTTACAGAATTAGGATTAGGACAATCTACAGGTGTAGGAATAGGCGGAGATCCTATACTAGGAAGTTCTATGAAAGAAATAGTTGAACTTTTTATGTATGATGATAACACTGAAGCAATTGTCGTGGTTGGTGAAATCGGTGGAAATACTGAAAATGAAATGGCTGATTTCGTAAAAGAGCATCCTCTAAAACCAGTATTTGCCTTTATATCAGGTGTAACTGCTCCAAAAGGTCGTACCATGGGACATGCTGGTGCTATTATTGGTGGTAAAGATGATACTGCTCAAGCTAAAAAAAATTATTTAAAATCTTGTGGCATCAATATTATAGATAGTCCTGCTGATATTGGAAAAACAGTATATAATTTTTTAAAAAAATAGAACCATTTTTTCGGTTCTATAAAGTTTTATATGGATAAGGAGAAAAAAAATTTTTTATAATATAGCATGGCAATCCATAAAAAATTAAATGGATATGAAAAATTTAAAATTTTCATTAAGAAATACTCACAAGGACCCTATGGGTAATATTACATTTATTACAATACTTTTATCATTAATATTATTTAATGGGGTCAATAATAAATCCCATGCCCAGGCACCAACCATTCAGTGGCAAAAATGCATCGGCGGTACAAATGTGGATTATGCAAAATCCATTCAGCAGACAAGTGATGGAGGATTTATTGTGGCTGGTTACACAGAGTCCAATGACGGCGATGTGTCGGGAAATCATGGATTAGGTGAAGCATGGGTAGTGAAACTTAACAGTTCTGGGAATTTTGAATGGCAAAAATGCCTCGGCGGTACAAATACAGATATTGCAAACTCCATTCAGCAGACAAGTGATGGGGGATTTATTGTGGCTGGTTACACATTTTCCAATGACGGCGATGTGTCGGGGAATCATGGAGGTAGTGATGCTTGGGTAGTGAAACTTAACAGTTCAGGAGATATTGAATGGCAAAAATGCCTCGGCGGAACAAGTTGGGATGAGGCATACTACATCCAGCAGACAAATAATAGTGGATTTATTGTGGCTTGTAAAACAAATTCCAATAATGGTGATGTGTCGGGAAATCATGGAGGTGATGACTATTGGGTAGTGAAACTTAACAGTTCAGGGGATATTGAATGGCAAAAATGCCTAGGTGGAACAAGTTGGGAAGTGGCGTACACCATTCAGCAGACAAGTGATGGGGGATTTATTGTGGCTGGTTACACAAATTCCAATGATGGCGATGTGTCGGGAAATCATGGATATTTTGACGCTTGGGTAGTGAAACTTAACAGTTCAGGGAATATTGAATGGCCAAAATGTCTCGGCGGAACAGGTAATGATTATGCAAACTCCATCCAGCAAACAAGTGATGGTGGATTTATTGTGGCTGGTGAAACATATTCCAATGACGACGATGTATCGGGGAATCATGGATATTTTGACTATTGGGTAGTGAAACTTAACAGCTTAGGGGATATTGAATGGCAAAAATGCCTCGGCGGAACAGGTAATGATTATGCATATTCCATCCAGCAGACAAGTGATAGTGGATTTATTGTGGCTGGTTTCACAAATTCCAATGACGGCGATGTGTCGGGGAATCATGGAGGATATTATGACGCTTGGGTAGTGAAACTTAACAGTTCAGGGAATATTGAATGGCATAAATGCCTAGGCGGAACAAATGATGATAGAGCAAACTCCATTCAGCAGACAAGTGATGGTGGATTTATTGTGGCTGTTTACACAATGTCCAATGACGGCGATGTGTCGGGGAATCATGGATATTCTGACTATTGGGTAGTGAAACTTAACAAATGAGCCGATGAGAATAAATGAAATAGAAAATTACAATTTACTCTCAATATACCCCAATCCATTCACAGAAAATGCAATAATAACTTTTGATAATCCGAAAAATGAAAAATACAGATTGCTTATTATAGATGTTACAGGAAAGGTAGTAATGGAAATTAATGAAATTTATGGAAATACAGTAGAAATTGATGGAAGTAAGTTGTCTGCTGGGGTTTATGTCTTTGAACTGACCTGCGATCAATGCGCTTTGGCAGGCAAAGAAGGAGAGAAGTTGTTCAGGGGGAGGTTTGTGGTAGAGTAAATGCTAAAATAGTGTAATTTTATAAAAATGAATTTTATTTATTATTGGAAAGTTAAATATTAACCTAAATAATTTACCCAAAATAAACGTTA
>JASEGF010000056.1 GCA_030017935.1 Bacteroidales bacterium
AAATTCAATCTACCGCAGCAATTTGCCCAGACTGCAGAAGCGAGAATGTCATAAAGGCTGGCAAAAGAAACGGCAGACAAGTTTACAAATGTAAAACCTGCGGTTATCAATTCCGAGAAACTGCTCGTACTTTTGTCTATCGCATGCGAAAATATCCATTAATGCTAAACTACATGAGAAGTATGCTCGAAGGTAAAAGTCTGCGAGCATGTGCTGATGAGGTTGGTATTTGCTTGAAAACAAGCTTCGAATGGCGACATAAAATATTAGCAGCCATAAGAGCATTAGAAGGTGGTATAAGCTTCTCTGGTATTGTGGAAGCAGATGAACTCTTAATGAGATATTCAGAAAAAGGAAGGAAATTTAAAAACAAAGAAGAATATCGGAGAGCTAAAAAGAAAAAACATCCCAAGGTAGCAGTATTGGTCGTAACAGACAGAGAAGGTAATTTACTTTTCAAACAAGTAGGAGAGAAAAAAGTAAAAAATGAAAAATTAAGAGAAGAGCTAAAGAATAGAATATCCGAGAATAATCTAATATGTGTAAAGCCAAAGAAAGAGTTCAGAAAAGCAGTTAAAAGTTTACAAAGTAAAAAGGTCATAGTAAACAAAAGACAGATAAAGCGTGGGATATATAGTGTCAAGATAGTAGAGAGCAAAATAAGTGATTTCAAAACTTGGCTGAGTAGATTTCACGGGGTAGCTACTAAATACTTGCAAAGCTACCTTATGTGGTTTGTGATAATAAGTAAGTACTTAAAAGAGCTGATAGATCCAGACATTGGGAGACTGCTAAACCTGTCATCCCACGATAGATGGGCGTGGGACAAGTATAGAGAGATAGTAAGTCAAAGATATGATTAGCATACTGTAAAGTATAACAAAAATTTGATACTTCATAACCCCTCCCCCTTCCCTCTTCTCAACATCTTCTCTATTTAAAATTTTTTACTTTTAACTATTTTTTCAAATAATGATATTTATTCTATTTGCCTTTTATATAAACTAATATTATTAATTTTGTAATATAATTATTTAATGATGAAAGAAAAAATTTTAGAAGCTTTAAAATCAGTAATTGACCCAGATCTTAAAAAGGATATAGTATCTTTAGGAATGGTTCAAAATTTGGAAATCAATGGTAATAAAGTTAGTTTTTCTATAGTTTTAACTACTCCTGCATGTCCATTAAAAGAAATGTTTAAAGATCAAGCCATTAATGCAGTTAAGTCTGTAATACCAAATGCAGATATTGATGTTAAGATTACTTCTAATACTTCAACGGCTAGGGCTCATTCAATTATGGGAAATATTAAAAATATTGTAGCTGTGGTTTCAGGCAAAGGTGGCGTGGGCAAATCTACTATTGCTACTAATTTAGCAGTAGGTTTAGCTCTCAAAGGTGCTAAAGTTGGGTTTATTGATGCTGATATTCACGGTCCTAGTGCTCCTTTAATGTTTGGTTTGGAGAATGTTCAGCCTGAAGTGGTTGAAAACAATGGTAAACAAATTATTACTCCATTAGAAAAATATGGAGTTAAAATAATGAGTATGGGGTTTTTTATTGATCCAGAAAAAGCTCTTATATGGCGTGGCCCTATGATTGGCTCTGCTTTTAAACAAATTATGGAGGATTCTGATTGGGGAGAGTTGGATTATCTCATTATTGATACTCCTCCTGGTACTGGAGATATTCATCTGACACTTGTTCAGAATTATAGCCTTACTGGTGTTGTCATCGTTACTACTCCTCAAAAAATTGCTATTAATGATGCAGTGAAAGCTATTAATATGTTTAATGACTCTAATATTAATGTGCCTATTTTAGGAATAGTAGAAAATATGTCTTATTTCATCCCTCCAGATGCTCCAGATAAAAAGTATAATATTTTCTCTGGGCTTGGCTCTATAAATGATATTGCTAAAAAATTTCATACAAATATTATTGGACAGATTCCTATAGATCCACAAGTATGTGATGAAGCAGATAACGGCCGTCCAGCTATTTTAGATGAAAACAAAGCTTATTCTCTAGAGCTTAGAAAAATGGTAGATGCTGCTACTCAGGCTATTTCTATTCGTAATGCTACTCTTCCAGAGACTAAAATTGTAGAAATTAAATATCAATAAAATTTAAAATCATGGAATACGAAGAAATTAAAAAAAGAGTCCTTTATCTTCTAGATCAAATACGTCCATATTTACAAAATGATGGTGGTGATATGGAATTCATAGAATTGACAGATGATTTTATTGTAAAATTAAAATTAACTGGTGCTTGTCATTCTTGCCCAATGTCTGTGATTACTATAAAAAATGGAATTGAAGAAACTCTAAAAAAATATATACCTGAAATCAAGGAAGTTGTAAATGTATTAAGTTAAAAAATAGTTAATATCCACTAATTTTTTACCCAAGTACTTTCATTTATTAGCCTAAAGTAATTGTTTTATTTGAGCTCATTTGTGTGCATTAGTGGATATTTTTTAATCACATTTTCCAATAGTTACATTATATTTTAAAATTATTATTAGCAAAATTTAAAATATTGCTACTTTTACTAAATTATTTATAATTTTTTATGGAAACAATTGTTAGCGAATTTATCAATAAAAAAATCTGTATTTGGGGATGGGGACGCGAAGGCAAAAGCACACTGCAATTTATAAATAAATTTGTGCCAAGTCCAGATGTAGTGATTGCTGATAAAAATTCTATTGATAATATTGCTATTCCATATATTTCTGAAAATGAGCTGATTGCGAATATAGATAAATTTGATATTATAATTAAAGCTCCAGGTATTAGTCTATATAATTTGAATATTAAAAAAAGCAATATCATTACAAGTCAAGTGGAATTATTCCTTAAATATTATAAAGATAAAACTATTGGTATTACTGGCACCAAAGGCAAATCTACTACAACTAATTTAGTATACTTTTTATTAAAAAATTTAAATTATAATGTACAAATTGGTGGAAATATTGGAATACCTGTATTTGACCTTTTAATGAATGATAAACAACCAGATTGGTACGTCTTAGAATTATCTTGTCATCAATTAGATAGTATAATTTATTCCCCTCATTTAGCAATTTTATTAAATATTTTCCCAGAGCATCTAGATTACTATCAATCTTTTGAATCGTATAAAAATGCTAAATTTAATATCATTGCTCATCAGAATAGTAATGACCTTGCTATAATAAATAACAACATTTCTGATATTCCAAATATAGAAAGTGAAATTTGGAATTTCGGTGAAAACATTAAAAATAGTCAAAGAGGATTATTTTATATTAATAATAATTTAATTTTTAAAGATGCTAAAAACACAAAAAAATTATCAATCGATCAAACCAAATTGAAACTACAAGGGCAGCACAACATTCATAATATTTGTGCAGCTTTGTTAGCTACACATTTTGTTACTGGCAGACAAATAGAAGCATTTTTACATGAAATTTATGAATTTCAGCCTTTACCACATAGATTGGAGTATGTAGGCAAATTTAAAGATATTCATTTTTACAATGATAGCATCTCTACAATTCCACAATCTACCATTGCAGCATTAGAATCTCTGCACGATGTAGACACATTAATAATAGGTGGGATGAATAGAGGTATAAATTATTCTGAACTATTTGATTATTTAAAAAAATCTAAGGTAAAAAATATATTTTGTATAGGAGAATTAAAAGATTTTTTATATCAAAATTTAGACAATTATAAAGATAAAAATGTAATTAAATTTGAAGATTTACAACAAGCAGTGTATTCTGCTTTTCAATTTACTACGCCTGGTAAAATTTGTTTGTTATCGCCCGCAGCAGCTAGCTATGATCAGTTCAAAAATTTCGAAGAGCGTGGTGATAAATTCAAACATTATATAGAAAATTTTGATACAAAAAATCTAGTTTAAGGTTGGTTCTATAACAATGTTATACAAATTTTTCTTTTTCTTCTTTATGAAATAACCAAGACCTTATTAATTCAGCAATGCAAATAAATATAATAGTAAAAACTATTTCTTCGATAATAAAAAAGAATCTAATATACATCCATGAAGAGAGATAATTTATGATATTTACTAAAAAAGTAAAAATTGTTGAAAAAATAATTATATATATTAAAAAACTCCTCCATCCTAGCAAATTTGAATTGGCATAAAGTGGAGCATCTATCTTTTTGAGTTTATTATATTGTGGTAATAAAAAATAATAATGCTGGATAAAAATAATAACTATAGCACCAAAAGCATATAATCCGTAAGTGAATGTAAATAAATCTCTCAATAAACCAATTAAAAAAGCAATAAATATCAAAGATGTTTTATTTATATTAAATGGGATTAAACATAAAATAATATAGATGAATAAATTAATCTGTACACCATACGATAGTGGCAAATGATCTAATATTAGAACTTGAAATAGGAAAATTAATATAGCAAATAATACTTTTTTAAAAGTCTGCATGAATTATCTATTTTGATTAAGTTGCATTATTTGATCATTATCAATAAACTTAACTACATAAACAAAATATACATTGTATAAATTTTCTAAATAATTAAATTTATATGTCATAGATTGATTGTCTGGGTTAAAATATTTAGAAGTAACAACTCCAATAGGTATATTGGGAGGGAAAAAAGTTGAATAAGTACTAGTAAAAATAGTATCACCAAGATTAATTTTAATAGTGAACGGTACATTTACTATTTCGCCAGTTCCTATATGTTTCCCATCCCATTGAGCTATACCAACGTAGTTATTATTTATTGCAGCAGAGATTTTGACATCAGGATGCATATAAGTTTTTAGCAAACTATATCTATCTGAAACAGAGCTTACTATCCCTAAGATTCCATTAGGTGTAAATATACCACTATTTTCGCTAATGCCATCTCTCCTACCCTTTTCTATAATTGCATAATTCTTTGATTCATGAATGGTCATAGATATTAATCTAGAAGAATAAAAAGAATATAAATTTTTTAACGAGTCTGGTATTAAAAACGTACTATCAGAAACAGATATGCATTTAACATTCATAGAATTATGCAATCTATCATTTAAGATTAAATTCTCTATAAATAGTTCTTCGTTTTCTTTTTTTAGAGAAAAATAATAAGAAATATTACTCGACAATTTATTGAATGGAGAAACTATGAAAGATGAAATTTTAAAAAAATAAGCTTTATGAATTTCAGAATTATAAATAAAAAGCCATAAACAAAAAATAGATAATATGAGAAAAGTAATAGTAAAATTATATTTTTTAAAAAATCTAAGCCAGCTCCACATGAATTAAATAAAGAAAGGGAATTTATTAAAATTTTTAAGAGCTACGCTAGTACCTCTAGCTACAGCTAAAAGAGGGTCTTCGCCCAACTGCACTTTTAGTTTTATTCTAGATGACAATCTTTTATCTAATCCACGAAGCAATGAGCTACCGCCAGTAAGATAAACACCATTTTGTAATATATCAGCAGATAGTTCTGGTGGAGTATTTTCTAATGCACTAATTACAGTATCTTCTATTTTAGAAATAGTTTTATCTATGGCATGAGCTATCTCTTCATGGTTAACTTGTACTGAGCGAGGTATACCAGTTATTATATCTCTACCATTAACTTCTATAGGTTCAGGTGGATTTTCAATATTAGGTATAGCTGCACCAACATCAATTTTAATACGTTCTGCTGTTCTTTCACCGATACTTAGATTATGAGCACGTCTCATATAATCTTGTATATCTTCATTGAGTTCAGTACCACCTATGCGAATGCTTTTATTACTAATAATACCACCTAAAGCAATAACTGCCACCTCAGTAGTACCACCTCCTATGTCTACAATCAAATTACCTGTATTATCCAATACATCAATACCTATACCTAGAGCTGCAGCCATAGGCTCATAAATTAATTTTACTTCTTTAGCACCAGCTTGTTCAGCAGAGTCGTGTACAGCTCTCATTTCTACCTCAGTGATACCACTAGGAATACCTATTACCATACGATAACTATAATTGATAATAGTATTTTTCCAAGGTATCATCTTAATAAATTCTCTAATCATTATCTCAGCAGCATAGAAATCTGCTATTACTCCATCTCTCAATGGGATAATAGTTTTTATATGTTCATGAGTTTTGCCATGCATCATCATAGCTTTTTTGCCAACAGCCATCACAGTATTTGTGGTATTATCTATCGCAACGATAGATGGTTCATTTACTACCACTTTATCATTATACATTATCACTGTATTAGCTGTACCTAAGTCTATTGCTATTTCTTTTGTTAAAAAATTAAACAAAGCCATCTTGTTCCTTTATTTTTTAATGTTTAAAATTCCTAATATTTGTAAATGACAAAATTAAATCATTTTCTTGACAATAAGATATAATATCTCTATCATGTATAGATCCACCAGGTTCTACTATAGCTACGATACCATTTTTATAAGCTAAATCTACACTATCTGCAAATGGGAAAAATCCATCACTAGCTAATATTGCTCCATTGAGGTCGTGACCAAAATTTTTTGCTTTCTCAATTGCTAACTTAACAGCATCTACTCTGCTAGGTTGCCCACATCCCATACCTATCAATTGTTGATCTTTGACAATAGCAATAGCATTAGATTTTAAATATTTAGCAATGGATACACCAAGCGCCATATCATCAATCAATTTATCATCCAATTTTTCATTTTTCACTATCCATTCCCATTTAGATGTATCAGGGATATAATCATCTCTCTGCTGCACCAAACTACCACCTAAGACACTACGCCACAACCAACTATCAGGTTTAGCATCTGATATGGAAAGCAAAATTCTATTTTTTTTAATTGATAATTTCTCTATTTGTCCTTCTAAAAATCTGGGGACTATGAGAACTTCAAAAAACAAACTATTTAATTTTTCTATAGTTTCATCATCGATAGGTGTATTAAAAGCAAAAATACCACCATAGGCAGATACAGGATCTCCAGCCAAAGCTTTTTCGAAAGCATTAGCAGGTTTATAGCTCACAGCTACACCACAAGGATTAGTATGTTTAACTACTACACAAGCAGTTGTACTCAGTTCATTTACTAGTAACCAGGCACTATCAATATCTAAAAAATTATTATATGATAAATCCTTACCATGATGTTTTTGATAGTTCATACTGCAATCATGCATGTAAAATGCTTGCTGATGGGGATTTTCGCCATAACGAAGTGGAGTTATTTTATCATTATTTACTATTTCAGTTTCTTTGCCAAAATATGGCTGAGAGAACCACTGAAATATAGCAGCATCATACATCGTAGCAATAGCAAAAGCATTTTTGGCTAATAGGCGTCTATCTAACTCTAAGCTGTTACCATTTTTTATACATTCAAAGAAATGATTGTAGTCACTTTTGTCAGCAGCTACTAGCACATCTTTGAAGTTTTTAGCAGCAGCACGTATGAGCGTTATACCTCCGATATCTATTTTTTCTATAATTTCTTCTTCATTAGTAGCATATTTGCATGTTTCTGTAAAAGGGTAAAGATCTACCAGTACTGCGTCTATTTCTGCTAAATTATATTTGTTTGCCTCTTTTATATCATTTTCATTATCTCGTCTAAGCAATATTCCACCTAATATAGCTGGATGCAGAGTTTTTACTCGTCCATTTAAAAGAGCAGGATAATTAGTTAATGTATCTATTTCTATTACATCAATTCCATTTTCATTAAGAAATTTGCTAGTACCACCAGTAGATATAATTTGGCCTCTATAATTTTTCAAAATTTCTATATATGGTAAAAGTAAGTTTTTATTATATACTGAAATTAATATAGAATTTATCGCCTTGAGAGACATTTTTTTGCAAAATTAAAAATAAAAAATGGTATTTTTAATATAATTAAGAAAGATTATTTTATATTAAAATAATTTTAGTTTCGCAGAAAAATACTGCGAAAGATTAAGTAGAATGAAATTTTTATTGTAGTTTTACCACCTACTAATGCCTGCTATTCCACCAAATTCATTATACAATTTATCTTTAATATCAGCTTTTACAAATTCTATTTTAGTAGAATATTCATCGGCTAAATCTGTTATATATTCTCTTAAATTAATTTCTGATGGATTATTATAATGTTTTTTTGCATCATCTAGGAGACCAAATATTAATCCATCTTCGCACCTATAGGCTCTAGCATCAAAATCCCAAGGTAAAACTAAAATTTGTAATCTCCCTATCTGCAGAGCTTCTAAAACATCTGACAAACCACTAATTCCAAAACCCTGATAAACTAAATCGAAATAATATTTTTCTTCATCATATTCTGTTTTTTCTACCAAAGGAGTAATCTTTTCAAGAATTTCTTTACTAGATATCTTATCAGGATTAATGAGATTAGTGACATGTCCTATAATTAATTTTTTGATATCATGGGTAAGATAATTTTCGAAAAAACTAAGTTGCCAATCAGTACCCATCAAAACAAGCCTACTAATATTTAATTGATGAATGGACTTGGCTAACATATCAGCTAAACGCTTATATAGTTTGTGAGACCAATTTTGATATTTAGATTTATATTTGTCTTTAAATTTTTCTCGTGCATAGAAATGACGTTCTCCATACAGAGTTTGATCAATTGCAGATAAATGATCTTGAATTTCTTTCCATTCATTACCACTAATTTCAGCAAAAGTATCCGTTATTTCCTGAACTTCATTTAAGAAAATTTGGTAAAATCTCCATTTAGTCCCATAAATATGCAAAACACCTATTCTATCGTACTCATCAAATGCATAATAGATAGGTAAAAGGTAAGGTTTCCCATAATGTACATCTATTTTGCCTAAAGTCAAATCTATAGCTGGCAAATCTAATTGTAATTCAAAAGTTTCGCTTTCCAATTCATTTTTATCATTTATCCAAGCAAATTTAGCTAAAGTCCTTGTCTCAGGATGTACAAATTCTAAAGAAAGTAAAAAATCTTCTAAAAATGTTCTTCCATTATTTAATTTAATATCTAAAGATTTAAAATCTTTTAAAGCATTTTTAATTCTAATGATCCAGCCCATATTCTTATTTTCTTCCTTCGATGGATCTGTATCACAATAAACCGATAATACTGGTACTGCTAATGACTCAATTCTTTCCTTAAATTCATTAATTTGTTCCAGGGTTATCATGGCACTACAATTTTATGATTACTCATAAAAATAATTACAAAAATTATACAAAAATTTTATAAAAAATAAATAAGACAAGTAAAAATAAAAACAATTTTAATTAATGTTTCCAGAAAATTTCTGATTTTTCTTTTAATAATAAAATTTTTCTGCCTAATATAAAAAAATAATCGCTTAATCTATTAATATAAGCCATTATTAAATCATAATTAGAAATAGATTCCTTTTCGGCCAATTCACAAATTTTTCTTTCTGCACGCCTAACAATAGTTCTAATAATATGACAAAATGACATATCAGGATCACCAACTGGTAAAACAAAATTGGTTAATTCACCCAACTCATTAGAATATTGATCAATTTTATATTCTAAAAAAACAACTCTATCATTAGAAAAGACAGGCAATCTATCAGAAGAAATTGATTTATTAGCTATATGAGATTCTATAATAAAAATATCATTAATAATAGTAAATAAATCATCACGAATATCAGGTAAATCAATTATCTCATAAAAATATCCAATAAAAGAACATGCTTCATCTAGAGTACCATAAGCTTCTACACGAGGATCATATTTAGGGACATTTTCTCCAGATAATAATTGAGTATAACCTTTATCACCATTTTTTGTATATATTTTTTTAATATTTTTCATATATCTTGATAATTTTTGAGAAAATTTTCTGATAAAGAAACATTGTGATTAATTTCGTCAGAAATAATTTTGCCATCTCGCAATTTAACAATTCTATGACCAAAAAGAGCAATATCAGGTTCATGGGTAACAAGGACAATAGTATTACCTTCATTGTGAAGTTTTTCCAAAAGAAGCATAATCTCATAAGAAGACCTACTATCGAGATTACCAGTAGGTTCATCAGCTAAAATAATAGAAGGATTATTAATAAGAGCTCTAGCAATAGCTACACGTTGTCTTTGTCCACCAGACAATTCATTAGGTTTATGATGCATTCTATCCTTAAGACCTACTATTTCTAACATAGCCTCTGCACGAGCAATACGATCATTTTTATTAACACCAGCATAAATGAGTGGCAACATCACATTTTCTAATGCATTATAACGAGGAAGTAAATAAAAAGTTTGAAAAACAAAGCCGACCTCTTTATTTCTGATACCAGCTAATTCATCATCACTAAGCCCACTAACTAATTGATTATTAAGATAATACTCTCCACTAGTAGGAGTATCAAGACAACCTATAATATTCATTAAAGTAGTTTTTCCAGAACCAGAAGCCCCCATGATGACGACAAATTCATTTTTATTAATTTTCAAATTAATACCCTGCAAGGCATTGACAACTACTTGACCGATGAAATAGGTTTTTTGAATATTATTAAGAGAAATGATAGAATCCATAAAAAATTTTAACAAAGATAAGAGAAAGTTTTAAAAAAAAGAATAAAATTTAAATGTTATAGAATAAATATGTTAATGACATCAGATTGTTATACCGCTCCCATGCCCGCCGATCCGACGCCGCCAAATTCAGCAACCTCCCCGTGTCTTCTATAATCTTCTCCGCCAAATACTTCCCTCTAACCACAAACCACATTATATAGTTTGTCAAATATTTTGTTGCAACTCCACGAAACTTGTAATATATCCAGTCTACAAAATATGTTATCTTTTTATGAACAGTTGATACACCATAT
>JASEGF010000057.1 GCA_030017935.1 Bacteroidales bacterium
CTTCTTTTAAAAGATATACTAGAAGCTTCTGTGAAATATTTCGTTGGGCAACTAATCTCGGCTATCCTATATCCAGCATTAAATATCTGAGCAATTATTTGATTATCAAAAATAAAATCATCACTATTAGCTTTATAATTGATGGTTTCTAGTACTTCTCTAGTATATGCTCTATATCCAGTATGATATTCTGTGAGTTTTTCACCTAGCATAATATTTTCTATAAAAGTCAATATTCGGTTAGCAATATATTTATACACTGGCATACCCCCTTTTAGAGCATCTCTACCTAGTATGCGTGAGCCAAATATTACTGGATATAATCCATTAGCTAATACATATGCCATTGGCTCAATTAGCAGTGGAGTATATTGATAATCGGGATGAACCATTATTATAATGTCGCCACCTAAAGATAAAGCTGTATCATAACATGTTTTTTGATTACCGCCATATCCTTTATTTTTTTCATGTTTTATTATATGTTTTATTCCTAATTGTTTTGCAACTTCTATTGTATTATCATTGCTACAATCATCTACTATTACTATATCATCTACTATATCATGTGGTATTTCATTATATGTTTGTATTAGTGTTTTTTCTGCGTTATATGCTGGCAAAACGACTATTATTTTTTTATTTTTTACCATAAATTAATAAAAAATTAAAATGTAAAATTAAAAAAATTTTTAATTAGTATCAAATGGATTGTTAGCATTAGAAAAATCTGGAACATATTGATCTACAGCTTCTAAATCTTGAATCCATCCACGATAAAATCCTAACTCTTCTAAGTGGTTAATTACTTTAGCATATTCAGTTTCTGTAAGGGAATGTTGTAATTCTGGTGGAAGACTTAAATTTTTTATAGGTGTATATTGTGCCATTAATGATATCCAAATATTTGTGCCGAATTTATCAGATAATAAATCAAGTACCTTTAGTGAATTCTCAATGTTGCCTGGTAGCACTAAATGCCTTATAATTACTCCAGAAACAGCAAGTTCATTTTCATCTGTTATTAAATTTGTTCCTTTTTGATATATCATTTCTTTTATGGCACTTAGAGCATATTGAGGGTAATTTTTAGCATGCGAATATTTTTGTGCTATTTCTGGCAATGCATATTTGAAATCTGGCAGATAAACATCTATATAATTTTTTAAGATTCTAATCATAGCTGCTTTATCATATCCAGAACTATTATAAACAAATTTTAATTCTGGCCTCCATGATCTCAATTTTTTTGTTATCTCTGGTAGATATATAGCATAATGAGTTGGCGTCACCCAGCCTATATGATAAACCTCTTGCGGCAATAGATACTTAATTTCATCTACTAGTTGATCCACAGAGTATTTTTTAGAATATTGATTGTTTAGGCTAATCTGACAATTTTGGCAATAGATACAACGAAGATTGCAATTAGAAAAAAATACATTCAAAATGCCATATTCACCACTTATAACTGGTTCTTCGCCTTTATGAATGACAATAGATGATATTTCTATTTCATCAGATGCTGAGCAGGTGCCACTTCTATTATATCTATTAGCATTACATTGTCTAGGGCAAATATTACAATTAATAAAATATTTATTATCGTAAAACATCTACAAATTCTTTATTAAAAATAGCCCAAAATAAAGGAGAATACCCTATCAAATCATCTCCTTGTATTACTTTTAATCCAGGATTAACTCCAATGACATATTTATTTAATAAAAGATTGGTAGTATCCCAGTACCATTGTTCCATAAATTTAATTCTTCCTATTTCATTAATGGAGACAGGAATATTTACCTCGTTATTAGTGCTATCTTCTATACCTCTAGTGTAGAATAATTCTGAAATTTTCTCTTTAGGTATCAAATTATAAAAATAATCTAAGACTGTACTTTTATTATTTTTAACAATATTAAATAAATCAGTAAAATATTTTTGTTTATCGCTTAGTGATATTTGATGATAATATGGAGATGGATTTTCTACAAGAGGTATGATAGATACATCATAGATCACCATAGGTTTATTAATATCTATTTTGCTTTTTTTAGTTGCTGCATTCAATTCTATACTAAAAATTTCTTTACTGTTTATAGGCATCATGAAAGAATCTTTAATAGCTTTTAAGAAAGAAATCTTTTTTACGGTTTTATATATTTGTCCGGTTTTTTTATTATAGTCCCAAGATTCATCAAATCTAATAACGTCCCAAGAATTTAAAATAAATTTTTCTAAATTATTACTGTGGTCGTTAGTAAAAGAAGAATCTAAAAGTGCTAATTGATTATTTATTTGTTCTATAGAAATAATATTACCAGTGCTATCAGTTACTTTATTAAGTTTCATTGCTTTATGTATAAAATCTAATACTTGTTGTCTATCTTTATAGCCTAAATGATTCACAAAAGGCATATCATATTCTACTGGAAGAATATATGCGTCATAGATAATTTCAGATGTGAAAACTTCATTATTTTTATTTTTACACGAAATAAATAATGTAAATATTAATGTGAAAATGACAATATATGATAAATTTATTTTTTTCATAACAATTTTTTAAAATATAATTTTAATCACATACCAAGGATTTTAGAAACAGTGCCGACAATCTCAGCCTGCTCAACATCTTCAGTATTAGTTTGCAAAGTATCCATATCTTGCTGCATGCCACTGCCTATCACTAAATCTACAACACTACCTTTTTTGAGAAGAGTGCCCCAGGGTATTTCTCTCCCATTTTGTTTTACGGCAATTACAGTTTGTCCTATGCTAGGTACTTCTTCTATTCTACCAATTTGAAAACCATAAGCTTGCAGTTGCAAAGTAGCAGTTCGCAAAGTTATATCTGTTAAGTCTGGTAAAGGTACTTTCTCGTATGAATTACTTACTACAGTCACATAAACCTTTCTACTTGGCTTTATTTTCATACCTGGCTCTGGATATTGATTTACAATAGTCAGCGGAGGTAAATCTTCATTAAAGATACTATCTATTACTATGATATCTACTTTTTCGTCTTGTATATCTTTTATAGATTTGTTTGTATAATCTGCTAGTTCTATTTCTCTATTATGCCTTGTATAAATATTTAAAAAAAGTTTAACAAGGAAAATAAAAACAATAAATGTGACAAGCATTAGCCCTATGTGTCCCCAAAATGTTTTTGTCTTTAGATATTGCCAATTAGACATTTAATAAAATATTTGAATTATGCAAAATTAATTGATTTTTTTTAAAGATATGCAATCAATTATCATAAAAATGTTTATTTAGCTAAATATAGAAGGCTTTATTTATGAATATTATAAAAGAAATAAATTATTTATAATTTTGTAAAAAAAATGATACCTTTTTCGCCTCCTAGAATAGATGAAAAAAATATAGAAGCTGTTGTAGAAGTCCTGAAATCAGGATGGATAACCACAGGTCATAAGGTTCAAATTTTTGAACAATTATTATCTGAATATTTTAATAATGGACCTGTTTTATGTGTAAACTCTGCAACAGCAGGACTGGAATTGGCACTTAGATGGTTTGGAGTGGGCGAAGGTGATGAAGTAATAGTACCAGCTATCACATATGCTGCTACTGCTAATGTAGTACTACATTGTGGAGCTAAACCAATTTTTGCTGATATATCATCTGCTGATTTTAATATCGATGTTAATAAAATTAAACCTTTAATTAATAATAAAACAAAGGTAATTATACCTGTGGATATTGCTGGACTGCCATGTGACTATTCTAAAATTATGGATTTAATTGTAGAAATGCAATATTTGTTTACTCCATCAAATGACAAACAAAGTGAATTAGGTAGGATCTTATTACTATCAGATGCTGCACATAGTTTAGGAGCTATTTATAAGAATAAAAAGACTGGAAATTGGGGAGATATCGTAGTGTTTAGTTTTCATGCTGTCAAAAACCTCACTACTGCTGAGGGTGGTGCTATAGTAATTAATTTACCAAACAATTTCGACAGAGATGCTATCTATAAAGAGTTAAAAATTAAAGCTTTACATGGACAAACTAAAGATGCTTTGTCTAAATTTCAAATAGGAAATTGGGAATATGATATCATAGAAGCAGGTTACAAGTTTAATATGACAGACATTCAAGCAGCTATCGGCATCGTAGAAATACAAAGATATGATAATGATATGCTAGTAAAAAGACAAACTATTTTTGAGAAATACAATGCTGCTTTTGCCAGTGATAGTAAATATATTTGCCCAATATATGAAGATAGCATACGTAAATCTTCTTTTCATGTATATCAATTAAGAATAAAGGATTGCAATGAGCAGATGCGAAATGAAATTATAAAATCTATTGCCGAGAAGCAAGTAGCTACTAATGTACATTTCAAACCTTTACCAATGATGACTTTATATAAAAAATTAGGTTACAATATTGCTGATTATCCTGTTGCATATAATGAATATGCACATGAAATTTCACTGCCTGTATATTATGATTTATCTGATGAAATGCAAGACCAAGTAATAAATGCAGTCAAATTGTCTGTACATGAAATATGCAATTATTAAAAGAGTTTTAGATTTTTTCTTTTCAATAATATTTTTAATTATTTTAATGCCTTTTTTTATTATTATAGCATTATTCATAATAATAGATGATGGATTGCCAATAATGTACAGACAAACAAGGGTAGGTAAAAATGGTAATTTTTTTGAAATTTTAAAATTCAGAACAATGAAAAAAAATGCTGATGCATTGGGCAAACTAACTATTGGTGACAAAGATCCTCGTATTACAAAAATTGGATATGTTTTGAGAAAATATAAAATTGATGAATTACCGCAACTTTGGAATATTTTAAAAGGTGAAATGAGTTTCATAGGACCTAGACCAGAAGTACCAGAATATGTAGCATTATATGATACTAAACAGAGAGATGTTCTAAAAGTACGTCCAGGATTATCTGATTATGCTTCTTTAGATTATATTAATGAAAACGAAATATTATCAGAGTATTCAACCCCAGAGGAAGCTTATATCAATATTGTTATGCCTCAAAAACTGCAATTAAGCTTAAAATATATACACGACATGTCTTTAAAAACAGATTTTAGTATTGCTATTAAAACTATTGCTAAAATCATTAGAAATAATTGAATCATTCTTAATAAAAATTTATAATATTTAAATTTTATCGTTTGCATAAGCTTGTATTTTATATCTTTGATTTTTTGATAATTAATTTTAAATAATTAATTTTGAAAAAAAATAAAACTATGTATCGAGATGAAGCATTAAACGAAGAAGAAAGTATAAGAGATGCATTTAAGCCTAAAACATGGCAAGAGATTAAAACTAAAGATTCATGGGAGATATTTCAAATAATATCTGAGTTTGTTCAAGGATTTGATAAATTATCTTCTATTGGTCCCTGTGTTACCATATTTGGTTCTGCACGGGCTAAACCTGGCTCTAAACATTATAAATTAGCAGAAGAGGTTGCCTATTTATTGACTAAAAAAGGATTTGGCATTATAACTGGTGGTGGACCAGGTATAATGGAGGCAGCCAATAAAGGAGCCCATTTCGCTGGTGGTAGCTCTGTAGGTTTAAATATTGAATTACCTCATGAGCAGAAACCTAATGAGTTTATAGACCCAGATAAATTAATCAATTTTAAACATTTCTTTAGTAGAAAAGTAATGTTCATCAAATATGCACAAGGATATATAGTGCTACCTGGTGGCTTTGGCACTTGTGATGAAATGTTTGAGGCTCTTACTTTGATACAAACTAAAAAATCGCTTCGTTTTCCGATAGTTTTAGTAGACAAATCATATTATAGTGGTTTAATTGATTGGATTAATAATACTTTACTAGCTAATGGTTATATTAGTGATGCTGATTTTAAACTTTTCACCCTTGTAGATACACCAGAAGAGGCAGTAGACGTTATTGATGATTTCTATCAAAAATATGATCTAAAGCCTAATTTCTGATTTTTTTATAAAATTTATGCCTCTTCCTTTAGATTTTTATACTCAATCTAATGTCATAAATATTGCAAAATCATTAATAGGGAAAGTTTTAATAACTAAAAAAGATGGTATCTTTACCTCAGGAATTATAATAGAAACTGAAGCATATAATGGAATTAATGATAGAGCTTCACATGCTTTTGGTGGCAAAATAACTGCTAGAAATGAAGCCATGTACATGAATGGTGGTATAGCCTATGTCTATTTATGCTATGGGATCCATCATTTATTTAATGTAGTTACAAATGTAGAGGGCATACCAGATGCTGCGTTGATAAGAGCTATTTATCCACTTGATGGGTTAGAAATTATGCAGCAACGTGCTAGTAAAAAGAAAATGAATGCTGATGGTATCGGTCCAGGAAAATTATCAGCTATGCTGTCGATCACTACTGCAGACAATAAAAAAAGTTTAATAACTTCAGACATCATCATTGATGATTATGGTATAAAAATTCCTGATAATGAAATCATAGTTAAAACTCGAATTGGAGTAAAATATGCTGGCAATGATGCTCTATTACCTTATAGGTTTTTGATAGGTAAGGAGAAAATAAAAAATTATATAAAATAATTCGTTTTTTTGAATTATATGTTTGATTAATAACATTTTAGATTACTAAATAAAAATAAATATCTTTAATTATTAAGGTTAATTTTTTACCACAGTCTAGTTGTTTTTATTAATCCACAAATGCACACAAATTAACACAAATTAAAGATTAAGGTTGATTAGTTGATTAGTAAGTAGAAAACACTTAATCCATACACTCATCATTTCTCCCCGTCACCTTTTCTCCCCGTCTCACCTATCACTTATCACTAATCACTAACCACTAATCTCCTCGTCTCCCCATCTCCCCCTCTCCCAGTCACCCAGTCTCCTTTTTAATCTTTACACATAACAAATATTTAAAAACCATTTTTTAAACTTTAAACACCAAATTCAATTATTTTCTTTTTTGCATACAAAGAGTATTAATTGTTTTTTAACGAATAATTAATTTTGTATAAAATAAATTTTATTATTTAAAATATATTTGTTAATTTTGTAACAATGTTATTTAAAAAACACGATGAGAATCATTTTGCCTTTTACCATTAATGAGTTATTTCAGGAAATCTGGCACTCATATCCTAAATCTCTAATAGACTTTTGTGCAAAGCTAATGCTAGAACCTTATGCATTGAGTAGATCACATATAGATGAACTAGAGATTTATTTTAAACAATCAGCTTCTGAGATTTATTCTTTCATTGTTACTTGTTTTCCAGATTTATTAATTTCAGATATTAATTATGATGTGGTTATGTGCCAAGGGTGGAATTGCTATTTGAAATTTGGTAAATATTTTTTAAATGAAGTTAATTATCAATTTAGAGATAGTAATGAAAAACCAATAATTAAATTTCATAAATGTAATGGTAAATGTTTTACTGATCAAATAGCAATTAATAATAATTCTGCTTTTTATAAAGTTTTGAACAATATTAAAGAAAAAATTATAAAACAATGAGTGCTATACAACTGCAAATAGGCTATAATATTACTTCTTTAGAATTACAATATAAGTGGGAAGGGCAATTTTTATCTTTATTTTCCAAAAACGAACATTTTATCCTAAAAGATAAAGAAACTGATATTCAAGCAAATGATAATGATATTATAATAGAAAGATTTCCTAATACTGGAGTAAAAGGTTTTTTGTATGCAGAGCCTATAGTGTGGATAAAGCATCCACTAAAGCGTACTTTGTATTTCAAAAATTTAGAACCTAATCAGCTGCCGTGGATAATAGAATGCATTGTAAACTTAGATATTAGCAGTTTGACACCTTGGTTGCAACTCGATGATACTGGTGAAAGTTGGCCTCATGTACCGTTTATTTCTCAAATGCCCTGGTATAATAAATTAGTACCATTTTTAACTGATTCATTTGCTACTATTGATCTGCAACAAGATCATACTGTCATTAATAACAGTAATATAGAATTTATCACTTCTATTTTTAACAAAAAGAGTAGTGCAGAAGTGAAAAATTTAATTTTTAATAGTAATTTAATAGGTAGAGGTTCCGGCACATTACCTATAGAGGTTAAATGGAGAGCTATAGATGAGCAGCTAGCTAATAAAAAATATTTAATAGTAAATGCTAATGAATTTGGTCCAAGCAGTTTGAGTAATTATTTTTTACTACGTTATTATCCAAGTTTGATTTTAGAAGGTGTGATATCTACCTGTTATGCTCTGCATATTACTAATGCTATCATAGCTATTCATCAGGAATATCTCGATATTTATGAGGCTTTCGAAAAATTAATTTCTTATGCCAAGAGTCTTGGTCTTTTAGGTGATGACATTATGAATAGTGGTAATTCTTTGTCAATAGATGTAATGCTAACACCAGGAATGTTGATAACTGGAGAAGAAACAGCTCTCATTCACCTTTTAGAGTCACAAATGCCTTTCCCTACAAATAAACCACCTTATCCTACCTCTAAAGGCATTTGGGGTTATCCTACTCTAGTACATAATGTAGAAACTATTGCAAATATTGCTAAAATTATTCGTAATAATATATCTTTAGAAAGTTTAGCTCCCATCTCTAAACAAGGGACCAAAATAGTTACTCTTTGTGGAGAAATAGATCGTTATGGCATTTATGAAATATCAATGGATACTAGCATAGAAGATGTTATTTTTAAAATAGGTGGTGGGCTAAAAAATCAAATTGCTATTAAAGGGTTTCATATTGGTGGAATCACAGGTAGATTTTTTGGACTAGATAATTTAGAAAAATCTCTTTATGATATTGAAAAAGAAACCAATTATTTAGGAACTTCTACTATTTTTGCTTTCTCAAATAATCAATGTGTCGTACAGTTACTACAACATATTGCTGAGATATTAACTGAGCAAAGCTGTGGTAAATGTATCCCTTGTTTATACGGATCTAGGGTGTGGTCTGAGCTTGTTAATTATTTATCTCAAGCTAATAATCCTCTAATTCCGCATTTCGCTTTATATAGATTAAAAACTATTTTGTCCTTTAATAAATTGGATAAAACTGTAACAGAATCTTCATTGTGTGCATTGGGCAAAAGTCTTTCTCAGCCCTTTATTTCTGCTTATACTGCTTTCAGAGAAGAGATAGAAGAACATATTTTTGACAAATATTGTAGATCTTTTAAATGTGTAGGTTTGAGATCATATGTGATAAATGAGGATTTATGCACTGGTTGTGGACTTTGTTTAGTCGAATGTCCCGTAAATGCCATTATCGAAAAAAGAATAAATTTATTTGTGATTTTAGATGGTAAATGTGTGGGATGTGGTCTTTGTGAAAATATTTGTAAATTCTCAGCTATAAATTTAAAAAAATGAAAATTAATATTGTCGTTAATGACCAAGAATATAAAATAGAATCTGGCACTAATTTATTAAATGCTTTATTATCATTAGGATATGATATTCCCCATCTTTGCTATTTAGAGAATGTATCTCCTAACTATGCTTGTAGACTTTGTGTGGTAGAGATAGAGGGTTTTAATAAACCTATACAGGCTTGCACTATCAATGTCATTAATCCTTTAAAAATTTATACTCATTCTCCTAAATTAATTGACATTCGTAGAAATGTGCTAGAATTGATCTTGTCACAGCATTCTTTGGAGTGCAATACTTGTCCAAAATCTATAAAATGTAGTTTGCTTAATTATGCTTTGCAATATGGAGTTAATGAAATTATATGGCGATATATACCTACTAATACAAAAGAAAAAGATGTCTCTAGTCCAGTAATAGCCAAAAATATAAATAAATGCATCTCCTGTGGTATTTGTGTGAAAATATGTAATGAAATGATGCATTGCGATATTTTTAATCATGCATTTATTGGTACTAAAAAAACTATTATTTCTACTATGGGCAAACCGATTAATTTATCAAATTGCTTTCATTGTGGACAATGTTCTTATCATTGTCCAACAAGTGCTTTATATGAAAAATCCTATCTCGATGTAGTTAATATTCTACCCAAAGAGACTACATTAATTTTTGATCCAGCTGCTGCATATAGTTTAATGTCTCAAATAAATGCTAATTTCACTAAAACTCCAGTTTTATCATTTATAAACTTATGTCAATTCTTAGGATTTAAAAATTTGATTAATTTAGGAGAATTTATCGATGCTAAACTATATATGGATTATTTAACGGTGAAAAACCTAAAAACTCCTGTTATTTCTAATTTATGCCCAGCTAGTCTAGAATATATTAAACAAAAATTTCCAGAGCTCTCAGAGTATATTAGCACGACGTCTGCACCACTAGATGCGGCAATCAAATTAGCTGGTAGTGATAATCCTATACTAATATTGTCTAATTGTTCTGCTTATAAAAATGAAATTTTTCAGAATTATAGTAGTTTAACTTATAACATTACTGTTGCTAATGTTAGAGATTTTTTAACATATTTACTTCGTAATGGATATACTCTAGAGCAGTTAAATGATCTGATGCCAAATATTAAATCAAAAAATAATTATTCATATTCTATAGGTGGACTCTATGCAGATATTTCTATGTATAATTTATTGAAAATCATAGCTAATGAATCTAAAATGCAATTAGAGAATGGTTCAAAAATTAATTTCTTTTTAACTGGACAAAAAGATAATAAAAATATTGATTTTTTAATTGATAATGATAAATACTCTATAGTGCTCACACTCACTAAAGAG
>JASEGF010000058.1 GCA_030017935.1 Bacteroidales bacterium
CTCAAAAAGAAGGTTTAATTACCGATGAGCAACACGAAGAAGCTAAAAATTTACTTATTGAAATATCTAAAATGTTAGGCGCTCTTATCTCTTCTCTACAACGTAATAAAAGAGATGAAAGAGGCTCTTCCGATGATGAAGATGATGAAGATTTAGATGAAAACAATAGCGGTAACGAACTGATTTAATCTCTATCTGCTCTTTAATAGAGTAGGAGAGAGGCTTTTTTAAAAAAATTACTTTCATTAACGAAATATAGTGTTGATTAATATTTTTTGTTAATGTGAAAATTTATTGTATGTAAATTTTGTAAAATAAATTAAATTATGGCAATTTTTAGACCTTTTAAAGCATTAAGACCACCGAAAAATATAGCTGATAAAGTTGCAGCTAAACCATATGATGTTATTAATACTCAAGAAGCAAGAAAAGAAGCTGAAGGCAATCCATATTCTTTGCTTCATATTACTAGAGCAGAAATAGATTTACCTGTAGGCACTGATGAACATGATACTCGTGTTTATGAAAAAGCTAAAGAAAATTTTCAGAAATTTATTGAAAATAAATGGTTACTACCTGATGATGAAGCATATTTCTACATTTATGCTCAAACTATGTGGGGAAAAACTCAATATGGAATCGTTGGTTGTGCTAGCATAGATGACTATTTTAATAATGTTATCAAAAAACATGAACTCACTCGTAGGGATAAAGAAGAAGATAGAATGAAACATGTGAGAGTAACTAATGCAAATGTAGAACCAGTATTTTTTGCATATAAATCACTTCCTGAATTAGATAACTTGATTCTTTCTTACGCTAAAGGCCATGAACCAATTTATGATTTTACTGCCAATGATGGCGTAGGACATCATTTCTGGGTAATAAATGAAAAAGAAATTAATGATAAAATTCAAAAATTATTTGCTGAAATGCCAGCTCTTTATGTAGCTGATGGACATCATCGTACTGCAGCAGCAGCTTTAGTAGGTAAAGAAAAACGTGAACAACATCCTAATTTTACTGGCAATGAAGAATTTAACTATTTCATGGCTGTAGCTTTCCCAGACAATCAACTGACAATTATTGATTATAATAGGGTTGTGAAAGATTTAAATGGTCTTAGCAAAGATGAATTTTTACAAAAATTAACTGAATTTTTTGATATTGAAAATAAAGGTACTGAAGAATTTAAGCCTAATAAACTTCATAATTTTTCAATGTATTTGGGGGGTAATTGGTATTCATTAACAGCAAAAAAAGGCACCTACAACGACAATGATCCTATTGGGGTACTCGATGTAACTATTTTATCAGATTTAGTTTTAAATAATTTATTAGGTATAAAAGATCTGAGAACAGATAAAAGAATTGATTTTGTAGGTGGAATCAGAGGTTTAGGAGAGCTGAAACGCCGCGTGGATAGTGGAGAAATGACTGTAGCTTTTGCTCTATATCCAGTATCTATGAAACAACTCATGGATATCGCAGATAGTGGCAACATAATGCCTCCAAAAACTACTTGGTTTGAACCTAAACTTCGCAGTGGACTCTCAATTCATTTGCTGGATTAAGTTTACTAATTAAAATTTTATTTTGAAAAAATTACCAGGAAAGCCTGGTAATTTTTTTATTATGTTAAATAGAAATTATTTAACATAATTCATAAATGAATATGCTCAAATGTCTATAAATTCATCAAAAAATTTACACAAATTTACACTGATGATTTAGTTTTTTGATTGCATTTGTGAATTAATTTATTACTAAATTCTTCAACTTATAAACTACCAAACTTATCAACTAATCAACTTTAATTAATAATTTGTGCTCATTTGTGTGCATCTGTTGACAATAAATATCTAACCATCAATTTCTATAATTTAATCCACAGATTTACACAAATTAACACTGATAATTTAGATTTTTGAAGTGCATTTGAGAATTAATTTAAAACTAATATCTTGATTAACTCCTCAACTTATCAATCTTAATCTTTATTTGTGTATATTTGTGTGCATCTGTGGATTAATAACAACACAATGTAGCCTTAAATATGTTATAAAATTTTATATACTATTGTCCGATAATTTATATTATGTTAAATAGATTTTTTAGATATAAAGTTTTAATCTGTTACATTACTTATAAATAAAATTTACTCTACTCTGCTAATTATTCAGAATTCTGTTAATTATACTGATATTGAAGTACTTTTATGATAAATATATTTTTTAAATATAAAATTGTAATATATCCCATTAAAAATTTATAGAACCATTTTAAAAATATTAAACTATTTTAACCTACATTTAATCAATTATTCTTGTGTGTTTTATTTATAAAATCAAAGCCGATTAATCGTTTATATGATAATCATCTGGGAATCTGCGGTTTTGACTTTATCAGGGCTAAAGCCCATATTTCTAGTCTTGTTGTTCCTCGACCTAAAGGTCGAGGTTAATAATCTATCACTTTACTATCTGACCTAAAGGTCAGGATTATTATATAACACTTTGCTATCTAATCTAAAATGTCGAATATAATTGGGCGTATGGTAATACGCCCCTACGATGCGTTTTTTGGGGATAATACCTCTTTCTATCTTACTTTGCTATCTCACTTCCACTTTGATTAACCACGACCTAAAGGTCGTGGACTTAATTACAATGTTAATCGGGCTTTAGCCCTGAAAATTCTTAATGAATCTGACATATATCCTACTAAACTCCTTATCCCATCACTAATCACTAATCACTAATAAACTTATATTTATATCTTGTTGCCCTTTGTGGTAAAATAATAAACCTAATGCCATTAGACAAAACGTTTCTATATAGAGTGCCATCAGATTTACAATCTGAATCGTAAACATTAAATATATTTTTGGTATATTTGTAATCAAAATAAATGAAAAAATGCTTGTAGATGTAGCTTTACCACTGCCATTAGACAAAACGTTTCTATATAGAGTGCCATCAGATTTACAATCTGAAATTCAATGGGGCATCAGAGTAATAGTACCATTCGGGGCTAAAAAATTATATGCGGGTGTGGTAATAGATATTCTAGATGATGAAAAAGTTGATAATCTAGATGAATTTACTAATGACATAGATGAAATCAAATATATTTTAGAAATATTAGATGATAAACCAATAATAAATAAACAGCAATGGGAACTATACAAGTGGGTGGCAGAATATTATCTAGCTAATATAGGCGATGTATTGAATAATGCTCTTCCTAGTGGGCTAAAAATACAATCAGAAACTAAATATCAGCTACATCCAGACATTGATTTAAATAATATCCAAACAGAAGATGAAAATTTAATTTATGAAACTTTGTTAAGTAAAGAATTCATAACAAATGATGATATACAAAAGTTATTAAGTAAAAAAAATATACAAAAATTTATAAAATCATGCATTGACAAAAGTATCATCTACCCTAGTGAAGAATGTGAAGAGAAATTTATCCCCAAAAATGTTAAATTTATTAGCTTGAGTGATGACTTTATTGACTCAGAAGATTTCAATGAAATAACCAATAAATTAGAAAAAAAAGCTCCTAAACAAATAGATATTATCTTGTATTTATATCAAAAGCGTTCGCAAGGACAAATAAAGATACTTAAATCAGAATTATCTGATAAGTTTGCCCTTTCTGCTCTACAATCTCTAATAAAAAAAGGATATGTTATTGAAACCATTGAGACTGTTTCTAGGATAGATAATAAAATATCTCATTTTAACGAAATTGAGAAAATTACATTGTCTGATATACAAAAATCAGCTTATAATGAAATAAAAGGATACATAAGTAAAAATAAGCATGTACTTTTGTATGGAGTACCTGGTAGTGGTAAAACTGAAATATATTCTACTCTCATTCAAGAGTATTTAGATGCGGGTAAGCAAGTGCTGTATCTTTTACCTGAAATAAGCCTAACAACATATTTAGTTAATAGACTACAAAAATATTTCGGTGAAAAGATTTTGGTATATCATAGTAGATTTAACTTACATGAACGAGTAGAAATATGGAATAAATTAGTAGATTTGTGGGAGCAAGATGATGCCTCATGCATAATAGTAGGTCCGCGCTCTGCATTATTTTTACCATTTAAAAATTTAGGTTTAATAGTTGTAGATGAAGAGCACGACCCATCATATAAGCAACAAGATTTAAATCCTAGATATCATGCAAGAGATATGAGTTTTATTTTAGCTGATAATCACAATGCTAATCTCATTCTAGGTAGTGCTACGCCAAGTTTAGAAAGTTTGTATAATGCCAAAATTGGGAAAATTGGATTTGTAAAAATTAAAGAAAGATATTCTGGTATTATACCGCCTTTGATAGAAATTGTAGATATGAAATCTATTATGCAGCAGGGCAATGTGAGAGGACATTTTAGTAATACTCTTTTAAAAGCTATAGATGATGAGGTGAAAGCTGGTAGGCAAGTGCTTTTATTTCAAAATCGCCGTGGTTATTCATCATGGATGGAATGCAGAAACTGTGGGTATATTTTCCCTTGTCCACATTGCGATGTCAATCTTACTTATCATAAAAATGAAAATCTGCTAAAATGCCACTATTGTGGTTATACTATCGAAGTACCTACTTATTGTCCTAAATGTAAATCTAATAGATTGATATTCAAAGGCTTCGGAACAGAAAGAGTAGAAACTGAGCTACAAAAATATTTTCCAAATTACAAAATTGATAGATTAGATTTGGATAGTACTAGACGAAAGCATGCTTTTAAGGAAATAATTCAAAAATTTGAGTTACGTGAAACTCAAATACTTGTAGGTACACAAATGATATCAAAAGGATTAGATTTTTCTAATATTCAACTTGTGGGAGTATTGAATGCTGACAATTTGTTGGTATATCCTAATTTTCGTGTGTTTGAACATGCTATACAATTACTTATGCAGGTGGCTGGTAGAGCTGGACGTAGAGATGTTCAAGGGAGAGTATTTATTCAGACCTTTTCTCTCAATAACCCTATCCTACCCTATATTGTTAATAATAATTATGATGATTTTGCTGAAAATGAATTAAAAGATAGATGGCAATTCAAATATCCACCTTACTATAGAATGATACAAATACAACTAAGACACAAAAATTTAGATATTGTAAAAGTCGCCTCTGATGTTTTAGCAACTAAAATTAAAGATATTTTGGATAATGAATACGTGAAAGGTCCTGTAGAGCCCGTAATATCAAAAATTAGAGATTATTATTATCGTCAAATTTTAATTAAAATTCCACGTGATAGCTCTCTAAAAATCAAAAAACAACAAATTAATGAAGTTGTTTTTTATACTCTGAAAAGAAATAAAGTGTGGCGAAGTGTTTTAGTAGATATAGATGTAGATCCTGTTTAGTGATTAGTGATTAGTGATTAGTGATTAGTGATAAGTGATGGTGAGACTGGGAAAATGGAGACTAAGTGATGGGGAGACTTGGTGACTGGGAGACTGGGTGATGGGAAGATTAATTTTTAAATAAATAACTTATAAAAACTTTAACCTATCGTTCATCACTTATAACTACTCGCTACTCGCTACTGTCAACTAACTACTCAACTAATCAACTTTAATCTTAATTTGTGCTAATTTGTGTCCATTTGTGGATAATTTGTGTAAATTTATTTAAATGCTATCTTTTCGGAATTATTTTTAGAAAATCACAAATATTCTTCTACAGCTTTTAGAAATATCTTTTCTGCCTCATCTAATGACCCATAAAAATCGGCTCCTGAGGCATTTTTATGTCCGCCACCATTAAAATATCGTTGCGCTAAATATCTCACGTCATAGGCGGCTTTACTACGCAAACTAATTTTAATACGATCTTTTCTCTCAGATATCAAAGCAGAAACGTTTACATTTTCTATGCTAAGTGGCATAGAAACTATTCCCTCAGTATATCCAGGATGATAATTAAATTCTTGAAGTTCTTTTTGTGTAAGCTTAATGTAGGCTACTCCTTTATTTTCTACAAATTTTAATTTTTCATAAATGCTATAGCCCAATAATCTAAACCTGTCATAAGTATAAGAATTGTAAATCAAATTATTAATTTCATTGACATTAATGCCTTTTTTAATTAATTCAGCTATTATCTCATAAGGATGTGAACAATTACAGCAATGAAAAAATTTATTTGTATCTGTATAAATGCCAGTATAAATGCATTCTGCTATTTGTTTGTCTATCAAACTAGGATCCATATAAGTCAATAAATCATAAATAATTTCTGAACTAGAAGAAACATTGTTATCAGAAATCAAAATATTCCATTCATTCTGTGGTGGATCTAAATGATGATCTATACATATACGAAAAGCTTTTATGTTATTAGTTGAAACAGACATACTCATATTGCGACTAAGTGAATTGAGGTCAGTAGCGATGAGATAATCTGCATCAGAAAATATGCTAAAACATAGAGCATTATCATCATCAAAAATAATTGCTTGGTCTATATCAGGCATCCATTTATAAAACGAAGGGATAGCATCAGGAATCACAAGTGATACCTTATGTCCCAATTTTCTAAGAAATCTACTAATAGCTATAGATGAACCTAAAGCATCACCATCAGGATTTTTATGAGTTGTTACAATAATTTTGTAACTTTGTTGACTCATAAAAATAGATTTCAATTGAAAAAAATTTGAAATATTATTCATATTAAAAAAATATTATAATTTAGCATGCAAAATTTTGCAAATTTAAAAAATAAATTATTATGGCAGAACAACGTACTCTTGCAATTATTAAACCCATAGCAGTACAAAATGGTCATACTGGAGCTATCCTTCATACCATTTGTGCTAATGGTTACAAACTAAGAGCTTTGAAAATGATGAAAATGAACAAAACTCTAGCATCAACTTTTTATCAAGAACATAAAGATATGGATTTCTATAATGATCTCATCGATTTTATGACATCGGGACCTATCGTCGCTATGGTAATTGAAAAGGAAAATGCAATAGAAGATTTTAGAAATTTAATGGGATCTACTGATCCTTCTAAATCTAAACCAGGTACTCTCAGATATCAATATGGTACTAGTATGAGAGCTAATGCTATTCATGGTAGCAAAGATGAGGAAAGTGCTAAAAGAGAAATTGAACTGATTTTTACTAAAAAAGAAATTTTTTAATTTTTAAATTCCTTTTATAATTTTATTTCTTTTTAATTGATTTTTATTTTTCTGGTGTGAAACTTTTAAAAGTACCATCAGAAAAGAACCAAGTTATGCTTATAATTTCTTTGAAGATTTTATTATCTAACTGTGTCGGCCTTGTAGCAGCAGTGTTTTCCTGTGCTGCATTATAGTTTATTTCTTTGGCAGAATTATCAGATGCTGGAGTAGTAGTTAATTTATCTATTTCTTCTTTTATATCTTTTGCTACGTTATTTTGTGGATCAATATTTTTATCGTCATTATAACTCTCAGGTATCTCTAAATCTAATTCTGCAGTTGTAGGTTTATTTTTTTCATTTATTAAATTTGAATTTTTATTAGAAGTTTCTATATTTTTAAGCATATTACCAGATCCGAATAATAACCAATCAGAGCTAATTTCAGGAAATTTTTCAAGTATTTTCATAACAATTTCTAATGAAGGGTTATTACGTCCATTTAGAATATGTGATAAACGAGATCGATCTATTTCTAATACATCAGCAAATTCTGATGGTGTGAATTTATTATAATCCATTATTTTTAGAATTCTATCTAACATAATTTTTTTTGTTTACAAAATTAAATTATTTTTTTAAATTATAAAAATATAATCAATTTACATTTATACATTTATAAATTAACAATTGTATATTTTAAAGTATTACTTTAAATATTAATACTTAATTATCTAATATTCAATGATTTATAAAATTTAATTTACTAATTAATTTTAATTAAAATAAATAGCCAAATACTTAATGTATTAGTTTAATTTATATATGTTATTTTATTGATATATAATAATTTAAATATATAATAATCTAATTTCAATCTATTTTTATGTTTTTTTATAATAATTTATAAAAAATGCCATAATTTATTTTTGTAAATCTATTTACTTTTGTAAATTAGATAATAATTGATTAATGTAAACTGGTTTTTTTATGAAATTGTATTGAATAATTTACAATTGTTAATTTTTTTAAAAACTCCCCTATTCTATTTTTTTACTTTTTTAAATATTGATATAAATATCAATTAATATTTTTAAACATTCTATAAATTAATTATTAATAATTCCTATTAAGTAAATTCAAGTAATGGTTCTATAACTTTTTGAGTGGTTAAAAATTAAAAAAAGTTATTTTGTAAAAAAGATTTTTATTTATTACTGGACAGTTAAATATTAACCACAGAGTTCTCAAAGAATGCACAAAGAACACGGAGAATGATAGAATTAAATTGTCTGAACTGGGATTTGTAGGATTAGGATTGAATTTTTAATTTGAGCTAATTTGTGTGCATTTGTGGACAATAAAAAAACATAATATCTATAATTTCATCCACAGATTTACACAAATTAACACTGATGATTTAGTTTTTTGAGTACATTTGTAAATTAATTTACAACTAGTATCTTGCTAAACTCCTTATCCCATCATTAATCACTAATCACTAATCACTAATCAACTATAATTAATAATTTGTGCTCATTTGTGTGCATTTGTGGATTAATAACAATAATTTTACAATCATTATTATAAACGCTAACAGTTGGCAGTATGTTGTCGTGCAGGATTACGAGGCGATTTCTTGTCAATTTAAACTGTACTTTTTTACGAGCTACAAACACCTGAATACTTCTGAAATCCTAATGCACTATACCATGCGTTGGTAACATTTTTTAAAATTTTTAACACTTACAAAATATACCAATTAATCCAAGTAATATTGAAATAATTATAGCAATCCAAGCTACAATTATATTTTGTCTATGCATAATTTGATCAGGTGTCCTGAAATCATTTTTTAGATAATCTTTCAAAGCTTCTGTGCTTACAAAAGTAATATCAACAAACTCAAATATTATGTCATTTAATTTTTGGTTAGGAAATATATATCTTTCGTATTTGTCAGGATTATCTTCGTATTCCTGATATAATTCTTTTAGTCCAATGAAACCATGGACAGTATTACAATGTGAAGATTTAAATGAAAATATGTATGCTTCACTATTAAGATAATTCAATAAATTAATTATTTCAGAAATCTTATAGGTCGCTTCATAAATTTGCTTTAGATAATATTTGTCCGAATAAGTTTCTCTCCTTTTCATTAAAATTTTTATCTCATTATTTTTAGCTATAGAATCATTTATTATCTCAATAATAAAATTTTGAAGAAAATTCTCATCAAATAGGTTGCTAAAAGATTGAGGCTTCTCACATAGTTTTTTAACAACATCCTTTTCTAATTTACTTAATGGTCTCATAATGCTTGAGTATTAGTATTAAAATTGTTTCCAACGTTTTAGTGTATGAAATGTTGGGGAGAGCGGGATACGTTCCTATCCGCTGACACAAATGCCAATGCGTGGCAGAAAAATTGATTTTACCACTTAGCCCCCAATATTTTATACCGCATGTTAGCATTTCAGTGGTTTTCATTTCACTGTTTTTATTTTCATTTCAAATTTTATTATTCTGTGTTATGAAATAATAACTACAAATTCGACACTATAATTATCTGGCAAACGAGGAACTAATACCCAATTCATAGATATTTCAGCCTTGCTATTATTTTGACACTTCATATAAATTGTATAAATATACTTCATATTACTTTCGTCTTTTATAACCTTCCTTTTATAATATTTCACCACTCCGTCAGATACAGTAAATTTACCAAGTAAAGTATAAGTTGTAAAATCAATTTCAGGTAAAGTATAATTATCACATACAACCGTACCTAGTGTTAACAAATTCTGATACAAGCTGTCATTTGTGATAACGTACTCATCTAGTTCATTGCCAAACGGAGGTAAACAACTACCAAAATCAAATTCTTTTACAATTATTCCTTCAAATATATCCTCTTGTTCACAACTACTAAAAAATAGTATGGTGGAGAGAATTGTAATTTTAAAAAAATTTAATTTCATAGTATTTATTATTTAGTGTCTAGTTTCACAACGTTGTTTAGACTTTAATTTAGTTACAAATATACAACAATTTTTTTAAAAATGTAATGGATTTTGCTTATAACATTCAGGTTTTAACATAAAACATGGTTCAGCTTTGCTCACCACAGGTTTTTCGACGATTTAAAACGGTTTTCTATTCGTTAATAATCATAGCACACGGTTTAAACCGTGTGCTATGATAATTGGTTAATTTGGTTGTTTAAATTGTCATTTAGTTTCAATACCATATAGTTTTATAAATTCATCGTATTCCTTCTGAAAAGTTTTCTTTTGATGATGCAATTTCTGATTTTTTATGTATTCAAATACTTTCTCAACAATTGATTCAGAAACAGAATACGCTGCATAACCCGTTTGCCAAGCAAATTT
>JASEGF010000059.1 GCA_030017935.1 Bacteroidales bacterium
TGCAAAACTACATTATGTGGTATGTAGCGATAGGTAAATACTTATCAGAAGGCGTAATTAGTAATATTGGAAGAATGCTTAACCTTGCATCCTCGGATAGATTTGCCTGGTATGAATATTTTAGAGTGAGTAAAATATCATATACTATTTTAAACATTTGAAAAATGTTTAAATGACAACTTGTCTTATTACACTAATTAGGTACGTTTCTTGTCATGCTCTTTCTTAAAAACATTTATTTATGAAAAAAGGTTTTATTGATGTAAAAAGTGATAACATTTTCCCTATTATTAAAAAATTTTTATATAGCGATACTGATATTTTTCTTCGAGAATTGGTTTCTAATGCTGTGGACGCTACTACTAAATTATCTAAACTTGTCTCTCTGAGAAAGATCGAACTTGAATTAGGTGATTTAACTATTAAAGTCGTTCATGATGCTGATAATAAAATAATTAAAGTTATTGATAGAGGTGTTGGTATGACTGCTGAAGAAGTAGAAAAATATATTGTTCAAATTGCTTTTAGCGGCGCTCAGGATTTCATTCAGCAATATCTTCAAAATCAAGAATCAAAAGATAATTTTATTGGACATTTCGGATTAGGTTTCTATTCTGCTTTCATGGTAGCAGATAAGGTAGAAATATTTACTAAATCATACTTGCCTGATGCTTCTGGTGTACACTGGATTTGTGAAGGATCTACAGAATATACATTAGAAGATATTGATTTGACAGATCGAGGTACTACTGTTGTTTTGCACCTAAGTGATGATGCTCTAGAATATAATGACGAATATCGAATTTTAAATATTTTGAAAAAATATTGTCGTTTTCTTCCTTATCCTATCGAATTTGGAACTGAGAAAAAAAATATAGGTTCAAAAGAAAAGCCTGAATTTATTGATGTACCACGCATTATTAATGATACTGAACCTCTGTGGAAAAAGAACATTAAAGATTTGAAAGATGAGGATTATATTGATTTTTATAGAGAATTATATCCTTATTCTGTTGATAAACCTTTATTTTGGATTCATTTAAATGTAGATTATCCATTTACTCTTAATGGCATTTTATATTTCCCTGAAATACGTAATTCTTTTGAACCTCAGAGAGATAGAATACAATTATATTGCAATCAAGTATTTGTTACTGATAATTTAGAAGATATTGTACCCGATTTTTTAATGCTTCTACAAGGAATAATCGATACACCAGATATACCGCTTAATGTTAGTCGTAGCTCTCTGCAAACCGATGCTAATGTACGCAAAATTAAAAATCATATTACCAAACGCGTAGCTGACACATTAGAAGAAATGTTTAAAAATAATAGAGCAGATTTTGAAAATAAGTGGCATGCTTTACGCGATTTTGTTAGATTCGGAATCATGACACATCAAGAGTTTGGTCAGAAAGCAATTAACTTCGCTCTATTCGAAGATGTTAATCATAAATTTTATACTTTAGATGAATTAAAAAATAATATTAAAGATATTCAAACTGATAAAAATAATAAAATCGTTATTTTATACACTACTGATCCAGTATCTCAACATTCATATATTAAACCTGCCATAGACAAAGGGTACACTATTGTTATAATGGATTCCATTCTAGATAGTCATTTCATTGATTACCTTGATAATCAAAATGAAGATATTTCTTTTAAAAGAATAGATTCTGATACTTTAGACAAATTAATTGATAAAATAGATAATAAATCTGATAATGCAGATAAACAAAAAGAAGCTGAAGTGAAAAATTTATTTGAATCTCTGGTCCCAAATGATTTAAATAATGTAAATATTGAAATTGCTATACGTAATATGCCTGATGAAGATTTACCAATTATTTTGGTACAACCTGAAATATTAAGAAGATTTAGAGAAATGGCTGCTCTAGGTGGTATGGAATATGCTCAAGGCCTTAAAAAAGAATATTCAATGATTATAAATACTGCTCATCCTGTGATTAATGAAATTGTCAATGACAATAATATGGAAAATAAAACTAAAAAGGCAAAACATTTGATTAATCTTGCACTAATATCTCAAAATCTTTTGGATGGTGAGAAATTAACTGATTTTATAAAACAAAGCATAGACATTATATATCAGCAAAACAAGTAATTTTAATATTGGATTAATGCAATTAAAATAAAAATTTTGCAGAAACTATTTTTATATAATTGTAAAAGTTGAATTAATAGCTAAATTTATATTATCTTATTAATTATTCATAAAATTTTCAATATTTTTGTAACTATTTTACCCAAATTTATGGTAAAGAGTTTTATTAAAAAATTATACCTATTAATTCCATTTAAAAAACAAATATATATTATTTTAAAACCATTTCATTTACCATATTCAATAACCAAACATTTGCATTTTAAAGGTAATTTTAGAGTTAAAATAGACAAAAATCATTCTTTTAAAATGAGACATTATGGCTATCAATTAGAAAATGAATTATTCTGGTATGGCAAAAATGGATGGGAACCTAATAGCCTTAATGTATGGATTAAACTGTGTAAAAATAGCAATGTGATTTTAGATATCGGTGCTAATACTGGAATATATTCTTTAATTGCCCAATCTATAAATAATACTGCCAAGATTTATTCTTTTGAACCTGTAGAGCGTGTTTATGAAAAATTAATATATAATATTAAAATAAATTCATATAATATAAATGCATTTAATATAGCAATTTCAGATAAAACAGAATTTGTTAGAATATATGATCCAAAAACTGAGCATGAATACGCTGCAACTTTATTAAATGATAACTCAAACTTTTCAAATTCTTATTTTGTAAAAGCTATGTCATTAGATGATTTTATTGAGCAAAATCATATCCATAAAATCGATTTAATTAAAATAGATGTGGAAGCTTACGAAGATAAAGTATTATATGGATATAAAAAATATTTCAAAACACATAAACCTATAATTTTACTAGAAATTTTATATGATAAAATAGGAGAAAATGTACAAAATTTTATTGTAATGTCTTAATAAAATATGATTATTATTTTATTGATGAAGAAAAAGGTTTATTAAAAGTTGAAAATATTACAAGAAGGAGTGACAAATATTTCAATTATTTATTAATTCCTTGTTAGATGATTAGCTGAATATATCATATATTATATTTTATAATAGTTTAAATTGAGTAATGATATAAAACAACTAAAATTTTATTATATTTACTTGATTTAATAAGTATTTTATGGGAATATTATTAATTTTTAAATTTTTTAAATTTTTTGTAGAATTATCAAATATAATAATATATTAATGAAAATAAATTTTAATTTAAATATCATTAACTAATTTAAACAAAAATATTATTCTTCACTTTATTCTTTCCACCTCTTTACCCCCTCACATTAAACCCTAACCCCTCAAACTCTTCTTTAACTTCCTCTTTTAAACTTTGCCTTATTTTGACTTCAATTTCTTGTCCAGAGTTATCCGAAGCTTTTACTTCATATTCAATATTGTATTTCTTTTGTAAATTATAAAACAATTGCTGCTTGTCGTATGGTATAAACACGAGTAATTGATCAAATATATATTTTGTAATAATTTCATTGTTTTCTATTGCCAATTGTGTAGCTGTTTTATAAGCATTTATTAGCCCCGGTATGCCAAGTTTTGTACCTCCATAATATCTTATTACTACTGCCAGTGTATTAGTGATTTCATATGAAAGTAATGTGTTTAATATGGGTTTCCCGGCTGATCCTACTGGCTCTCCAGCATCAGTATCAAATTGCACCTCTTTATTAATTCCAAGTATATATGCATAGCAGTGATGTGTAGCGTCGTAGTATTCTTTTTTTATTTCTTGTAAGTGTTTTTTTACTACTTCAATATTCTCTATTGGCAATATTATACCTATGAATTTACTACTCCTGTCTTTGTAGATACTTTCGCTTTTATATTTTATAGTTTTATATTCATCTAACATAAAATTATTATATGCTTAATAAAACAATTGATAGTATTGCTATTATGCTTCCTACTATTTTATTTTTATCAAATTTTTCTTTAAATAATATTCTGCCTAATAATACACTCAATAACACAAAACAAATATTGAATAATGGGATAAATATTGATATTGGTAAAAGTCTAATAGTCCTTAAAAAGAAAAATGTAGAATACCAGTTTAATATGCCCAATTCTATTCCAGCTATGCTTGTTTTTAAGTATTGATTTTTATCTATTGATGGTTTTTGTATTAATACAAAAATAATAGCTATTACAAATGATATAGCAAATGCATTTGTCAAATACATATATACATTACTGATATCTCCTAATAGATAATATGTATCTGCTATTTTGAATATACTATCATTACTACCAGTAAATAAAAATAGTAATATAGGGAATATTAAATATTTGATTTTATTAGTTTTAGTATGTTTATTATTCTCATATAATAATAAATATAAAGCTGGAAATATCATTATAATTCCTATTATACGATGTGCCAATATTTTATCTCCTAATAAAACAAACCCTACTATTATTGGGATTAACATAGACATTTTGCCACTAAGTGCAGTTATACTTATTCCAAAATATTTGATAGATAGTGCGTAAATAAAAAATGATACAGATAATATTATTCCGCTAATTGTTGATAAATAAATCCAATCTGCTGATAGTAAATTTTGAAAATTATAAGGCTGATATAAATATCCTAATGCAAATGCCACTATATAATTAATGACTATAGCATGCGGAGTAGATACATTTAATCTCTCAAATATTTTGAAGCTTACTAAAATCGCTAGACTAGTAACTAGTGCTAAAATGAAAAGTAACATTTTTTTAAGCAAAATTAAAAAAATTGTCTTTATTGCATTATTTACTAATTTTGCAAATTAAAATTAATAATATTTATGTGGGCTTTATATAAAAAAGAATTGTTCGATTTTTTCTCTTCTTTAGTTGGTTATATTGTTATTTGCATCTTTTTGCTAGCTACAGGGTTAGTATTATGGTTATTTCCAAATGAATTTAGTATTACTCTAGGAGGTTATGCAGTACTAGATGGACTTTTTGTGTTGGCACCTTTTGTTTTTTTATTTCTTTTACCAGCCATTACTATGAGAATGTTTGCAGAGGAATATAATACTGGTACTATTGAGTTATTATTTACATTTCCTATTTCTCGGTGGCAAATAATTTTTAGTAAATTTTTAGCAGGATTAACAATTTTTATTTTAAGTCTTTTACCTACACTTATTTATTTCTATAGTGTTTATCAATTAGCTTTGCCTGTTGGCAATGTAGATATAGGTGGTATAGCGGGCTCATATATTGGTCTTATACTGCTGGGTATGACTTTCTTATCCTTAGGTATATTTAGTTCTTCTATTGCCAATAATCAACTAATAGCTTTTTTGATTGCTTTTGTACTTTCTTTATTCTTTTATATAGGCTTTGAATATATCAGTCGTTTGCCTATTTTTGATTCTATTAGTTTATTTATTAAAAGTTTAGGTATTAATGATCATTATATTTCTCTCAGTAGAGGTGTCATAGATAGCAGAGATGTTATTTATTTACTTAGCTTAACATTTGGTTTTTTATATTTAACAAAATATAAATTAGATCATAGAAGTAGATAATAATGTGTTAATTAAAAATAAAAAAGATATCTTGTGATGAAAAACAAAAAAAATATTTTCAAAAATAATAAATGGAATATAGTTATTGTAATATTAGGTTTAATAGCCATTAATATCATAGCTAGTTTTTTATATTTCAGAATAGATCTAACTAGTGAAAAAAGATATTCTCTCTCTCCTGCTACTAAAAATATTCTAAAAAATCTCGATGATTATGTATATTTTCAGGTTTTTTTAGATGGCAATCTTTCCCCTTCATATAAAAGATTACAAAAAACCATAATAGAAACTCTTGATGAGTTCAAAGCATACAACAAAAGGTTGATTAAATATGACCTGATAGATCCTGCAAAAGGCAAAGATGAAGCTACATTACGTGATTATCTCGAAGAGTTAGAATATAGAGGATTAGTACCTTCTATTGATTATGAAATTAGCGAAACTGGCACAAGTGAAAATGTAGTATGGCCATGTGCTATTGTTACTTATAAGGGCAGAGAGCTACCTATTAATTTTATTTATTCAAATATTCCTGGTTCTAAAGAGCTTTTAATAAATGATGCTATAGAAAATACAGAATACAAGCTGATAGATGGTATACATCGCATTACATTACAAAAAAAAGCTAAGGTAGCTTTCATAAAAGGTCATGGAGAATTAGATGCTTTAGAAATTAATGATTTAGCATTAGCTTTACAAGATTATTATATTGTGAACCAAATAACGATAAATCATCAACTAAAAGCATTAGACGAGTTCAAAGCTATCATCATTGCTGCTCCAGATAGCACTTTTGATGAGATGGATAAATTTATTATTGATCAATATATAATGAAAGGTGGCAGAGTACTTTGGCTATTAGATGGTGCTCTAGCAGATATGGATAGTCTACAATCTAAACCAGATATTTTAGCTATTCCTAATGATATTAATCTGGATGATATGCTATTTAATTATGGTGCAAGAGTAAATAAAGACTTGGTTATGGATTACCATAGTGCTCAGATACCTGTCAAAACTGGACAAGTAGGTAATCAACCACAATTCTCATTATTTAATTGGTATTTCTTCCCCACAGTTGCTAATATCAAAGGACATGCAATAGTTAGAAATATTAATGATATCAAATTTGAATTCGCAAGTAGTATAGATACTATTGCCAAACCTGGTATTCGTAAAACTATTCTTTTGTCTTCTGGCTCTTATTCTCGCCTTTTAAATACACCATCTATTATATCACTTAATTTTTTACGTATTAAAGCAGATAGATCATTTTTTAATAGAAGTAATATCCCAATGGCAGTATTATTAGAGGGAAGCTTCACTAGTTTATATAAAGATAGAATTCCAGATACGATAGCTAAAGATCCTGATATTAGTTTCACTGAAATTAGCAAACCTAATAGGATGATTATTGTTGGTGATGGTGATGTTGCCAAAAATCAAGTTGCTTTTCGTCAGGGCAAATACGTACCTTATCCACTTGGTTATGACAGATATACCGGTATAATGTATGGTAATCGTGAATTTCTATTAAATTGTGTAAATTATTTATTGGATGAAGCAGATATTATATCTATAAGAAACCGAGACATTAATATTAGATTATTAGATAAAAGAAAAGTAGAAATTAACTTGGCAGTTATTAGAACTATAAATATAGTTTTGCCTATTTTATTAGTATGTGTGGCTGGGGTGATAATTTATTTTTTCAGAAAACGTAGTTACAAATAATAAATTGGGTTCTATAACGTTTTGTATGGGTAAATATTAAAAAAGAATAATTTTATATAAATGAATTTTATTTATTTTTGGACAGTTAAATGTTAACCACAGAGTTCTCAAAGAAGGCACAAAGAACACAGAGAAAAAATGAAAGAGAATGATAAACTTTAATGTTATTTTATTAAAAGATGGAATTAAAATTGTTATAAATGAGACTTTGTGAACTTTGTGTAATATCTTGGTGCTCTTTGTGGTAAAATAATTTACCTATACAAAACGTTATAGAACCCAAAAAATTATCAAAAACTAAAAATCCCAATTTATTTAAAATCTTTTAAAAAAACATCCTTACCATCAAATACAGCATAAGTAGGCTCTGTAAGCCACGTGCCAAGGTTGATGTATCTAATATCATTTATTATTGTATCCATTTTTAAATGTCTGTGCCCCATTATAGTGATGTCTGGTTTAATATTTTGATTTAGACTTGCTAAAAATCTAATAATAAATTCTTTATCATCGCCCTTATATTCTTCAATATATTTTTTATAGTTGCCTCTACTAGTAGATGATAAACTTTGTGCTATTTTGAAAGCAAAATATGGATGTAAGGTAGAAAATAAAATTTGAGCAAATCTATTTGTAAAAACAGATTTCATAATTTTATAACCATAATCATCTGGACCAATGCCATCTCCATGTCCTATGAGTAATTTAATATTATTAATTTGGAATCCTGCTATTTCTCTATAAATCTTAAAACCAATTTCATTTTCTAGATAACCATATGTCCACAAATCATGATTGCCTACAAAAAAATGTATTTCTATACCAGCATCAACCATTTTGGCTAATTGACCAAATAATCTAACAAATGATTTAGGGACAACATATTTATATTCATACCAAAAATCAAATAAATCACCTAAAATAAATACAGCCTGAGCATGAGGTTCTATTTGCTCTAGCAATTTAACAAGTAATTTTTCTCTTTTAATGCTTTCTACTTCGTTAGGTACACCCAAGTGAATATCAGAAATAAAATATAAGTTTTTGTTATCATTTAAAAAATATGGAGAATAAAATATATCTTTTTTCATTTAGCTAAATTGAGAGATGATACATCAATGCTATCAATAAGATGTGCTTTATCGCGTATTATTCCACTGTCATCTAACAAGTAATACATTGGTAAAATATCCACAGCATATAGCTGAGCAACAGGACTACGTAAACTACTAAGGTCATAGCATATTGTCCAATTAATTTTTTCTCCATCAATAGCTCTTTGCATTGTCTCTGTATCATAATCTAGAAAAATAGTAACTATTTTTACATTATTTCTTGTTAATTGTGGTAAAAAATTTTTTAATTTTTGCATATCTTTTACACTTGATAGAGAGGCTCCAGCAAAGAAATGTAATAATATAGGCTGGCCAAAATTTAAAGATAAAACAAAGTCTGAATCTGACTGCCAAAGAGGTAGTGCAAACTCTGGTGCAGGTTTACCAATAGCTAATCTACTTAATATGCTATCACGTTCAGCTATTTGAGCTTTCACTCTATTTATTCTCATCTTCAGATTAATGATATGCTCATTATTAGAATATTTTTTTTCTAAATTCTCTAATACCCACTGATAAAATTCTAAATCCCTTACTTCATCAAACAATGGTTGATTAACAAAATACTGATAAATTATAAACACATTAGCAAAATTCTCTGGATTTTTATTTATTAGAGATAATGCAGAGTCTCTCTGTGCTTTAAAAATTGCTAAAGCCTCAGCATCTAAAGAATCTTTTAACTCTAAACTATTATCATCATATTTGTGATTTTCCCAAAAAACAGTAAGATTGTCCAATTTATCCAAATTTTCACGAGTAAAAGTTCTATACCTGTGAATTGTCTCACTTGATGGTGAGCCTAAAATAGAGTATGTAGCATCTAATTGAGCATAATTCCCGCTAATATAAATATTTTCTTTAGGCTCAGTTGCTAAAACTATAAAATTTGTATCATTAGTATAAACTTTGATAAATTGTGGATGAGAAATAGGTAATCTAATTTTGAAACTTCCTTCCTCATTCAGAGTACAGCTATCCAAAGGTTCTAACTCTTTAGGATGTATAATAGAAAAATATAAAGGTTTGCCACCACCACCAATAAATCTTCCTGAGATATCTACTTGCCCAGCAGGCGCTTGTCTTCTACAACCAAAAAATAATGGAATTGCAATTAGTATAAATAATAAAATTATTTTTGCTTTTTTCATGATAATTGATTTATGTTTATAATTCAAATTGAAAAGGTAATAATAAATTAACAGAAGGTAAAATAATACCTTTCATCAAAGGACTAAGTAAAATAACACGTAAAGGCATATTTTGAACAGTTTGAATTTCTGCCATCACTTGTCTACAAGCGCCACAGGGAGTTATTATTTCTTTATATGTTTTTTCTATGTTATTAGCATAGATAGCTATCGTCTCTATGGCCTCATTTGGATATGCACTATGAGCATAAAATAAAGTAACGCGTTCTGCACACAAACCCGATGGATATGCTATATTTTCTTGATTATTCCCCTGTATTATCATATTATTTGATAATCTGATAGCTGCTCCTACATGAAAATTACTGTACGGGGCATATGCACGACTCGAAGCTTCTATAGCATTATTTACCAATTCTTGATCTTTTTCATCTAAATCTCCTAAATTATCAAAAATTATATATTCTAATCTTAAATATTCTTTTTCCATTTTTAAAATTAATTATAGTGTACAAATTTACGATAAATTTTTAATTTTATTACTTGATAAAACATCTTTAATAAATTTTAGACAATTAAATCAATTAAATCTATATAAATTCATAAAACACTAATTAGTACCGTAGAAATAACAAATTAAAATTATTTTTAAGTAAAATTTTTTTTATAAATTTGCATTACATAATTTAAATAATTAAAAAATATGAAAAGAATTCTTTTAATATCATTGATTGTAATTATCAATATTAGTTTCTTATTTTCTCAAAAAATAGAGTTAAATGATGCTATGTCTTTAGCTAAAAAATTT